>DAOTDH010000027.1:0-6889 GCA_035453545.1 Minisyncoccota bacterium | reverse complement strand
GTGCGCGGGAGAGGACTCGAACCTCCACACCATTGCTGGCTCTACCACCTCAAGGTAGCGCGTCTACCAATTTCGCCACCCGCGCGCAAATTCTACTTAGTGACGAACACTCAGTATCTTAAGGCAAAAGTAGTTATTTGGCAAACCCCAATTTGACAAAAATACCGTATATGATATAATTAAGATAGAAAGGAGACGCTTTTATGTGCCAAGTCACCGTTACCCTTGTTGATGACGAACAGAATTATCGTCTGGAACGAGTGGTGGTGCCTATTCCCGAAAAATTTGTTGACCGTCTTAGGTTTCAGGGAAGATCTACTGCTGATGTTTCCATTTGTCGCCACGTGCGGAAGGGTCACAAAGATTTTGACAGTCGTTATCCTAATGCGCGCTGGGTCGTGCAATGGCCCAAAGATTTTTTTTAGGCGGGTTGTTAGCAATAACGATGATCCGCCTTTTATTTTTCCTTTTTTTGTGGTAAAAATAAGGGATGCTTTACACTGGTCAAGGAGACGATGGTAAGACAAGCCTCTTCCATTGTGATCAACGCTTGTCGAAAAGTTCTCAAGTCGCCGAAGCTTTAGGCGCGCTTGATGAACTCAATTCTTTGCTCGGTTGGTGCAAAGTTAAGGCTCCAGATTTGGCCCCAAGGCTTGAGCAAGTGCAAAATAAACTTTTTGTTATTCAGGCTGAAGTGGCGGGAGCTGATAAATTCGTCGCCAAGAGTGATGTTAGTGAGTTAGAGAATTGGATCGGAGAGATTGAGAAAAAGTTGCCTCCAGTAAAAAGTTTTATCATCGCGGGGGGGAGTGAGTTGTCGGCAATGTTAGACTTTGCTCGGACTATTGCTCGTCGAACGGAACGTCGAGTGGTAGCGGTTAAGGGGTTTGGAGATATTGATCTCAAACCCGAGACTCTTGCTTATCTCAACCGTTTATCATCTCTTCTCTATGCTCTGGCGAGGCAAGCGAATCAAAATATGGGAATAAAAGAGGATGGCCCGAGCTACCAATAGGTTTAGTAAAATCTTTTATTCTTCCACAGGTAATATTGTTTACATAGGTAAAAGTTTTTGTTAAAATTAGTAAGTGCCGATTGTTGAATGTAAAATTTGCTCGAAGAGTTTTTACGCTAAACCTTTTTGGATAAAACGTGGTTTTGGCAATTATTGTTCTCCAGAATGCCAACATCTTGGAAGAAGGAATGGTCAATTCTTTAAATGTTTTATCTGCGCAAAAGAGGTCTACAAACCATTGTCAAAAATTAAACATTCTAAAAGCCAAAAATTTTTTTGCAGTAAATCTTGTCAAACTATTTGGCGAAATTCTGAGTTTATTGGATCCAAACATGCAAATTGGAAGGATGGCAGAGCAGCTTATCGAAGTGTCTTAACTCGTTATAAAGTTCCTAAGAAATGTAAAATCTGTCAGACTGAGGATGTGAGAGTTTTAGCCACTCATCACTTAGATAAAAATAGAAAGAATAATGACGTTGATAATTTAGTCTGGCTTTGCCATAATTGCCATTTTCTGGTACATTTTTACAATAAAGATGGCAAGATGATTTAGATGGTGCTCGTAGTTCAATGGTAGAACACTGCCCTGTGGAGGCAGTTACGAGAGTCCGATTCTCTCCGAGCACCCAAAAAGGATTTCTCTTGAAAATTCTTAAAATATAAGGCAGGTTAATGACTTTTCGGTTCTAACCTGGTAGTATTTTTATATGGAAGATAAACTAAATATTATCAACGAGAATGATGAAGTAATTGGCGAAGCGACCAGAGGAGAAATTCATCGTAATGGATTAAGGCATCGTGAGATCCACGTTTGGTTTATCACACCCAACAAAGAATTGATTCTTCAGCATCGAGCTAAGGATAAGGATACCTACCCGGATCTGTTGGACGCTACCGTCGGGGGTCACGTAGAGATAGGGGATAGCTATAAGGCGACAGCTATAAAAGAAGTTGAAGAGGAAACTGGCGTTTTGATAAATCCTCAAGACATGAAATTTTTAAGGAAATATGCCAAACGTTCAGAAGACAAATCAACCGGCATGATAAACAATACGATTAGGACTCAATTTGTTTATGTTTTTGAAGGGTCTATTTCTGATTTAAAAATCGAAGAGGGTAAATCGCTCGGCTTTGAGGCTTGGCCTGTAGACAAACTTCTTTCTCTGACCGATGAAGAAAAGAAAAAGTTTTGTCCTGGGGTTGTTAGTCAAGACTTACTTTGGGCCTTGAAAGATATGGCTGATAAAATTAAAAATTAGGATAATCTTTATCGGTATATAGTCCAAACTTCGTTTATTATGGCACCCCAAATTTCGACTTTTCAGTTTTAAACTGCTAAGATTCTCGTATGAACGATTGTCCCTTTTGCAGAATTTTAGAGAGCAAGAAAGAACGAGTTATCGAAGAAGGAAAGTTGGTGTTTGTAATTTTTAGTAACCCGCGACTTATGAAAGGGCATTTGTTGGTAATCCCCAAACGCCATGTAGAAAAACCTTCTTGTCTCAATGCTCAAGAAAGAAAGGAATTGTTTGATACTCTTCTTAGTTATCAGGACAAGATTCTTTCTCAATTTTCTTCTGGTTGCGATATTAGACAAAATTGTCGACCTTTTCAAAAACAAAGTGATTTAAAGGTAAACCATGTTCATTTTCACCTTCAACCAAGAGAATTGTTTGATGAGCTTTATGAAAAAGTTCAAAAATTTGAAACAAATATTTTCCATAAAGTAGATAAAATAGAAAATAATGTTAGTAAAATCTTTAGTAATACTTAGTCCAAATTTCGACTTCTTAGTTTTAAACTGTTAAGATTTCTGTATGGTAAAAAAATATACTTTTGCTGAATATCAAAAAGAATCTCGCAAAACTGCTGTTTATCCAAAAGTTGGTCAGCCGATTGTTTATCCAGTGCTTGGTTTGGTGGGGGAGGCCGGAGAAGTAGCGGAGAAAGTCAAAAAAGTTTTCCGTGATCATAACGGTAAAATTGATGCTGAGCAAAAAGAACTAATCGAGAAAGAGCTAGGAGATGTTCTCTGGTACTTAGCTCAAATCAGCTTTGAACTTGGTTCGTCTCTAGAAAATGTTGCTAAGGCTAATATTAAAAAACTTCGTTCGCGACTGTCTCGTGATAAGATTCACGGTAATGGAGATAATCGGTGAGGTTTTTATTTGTGGGCCAAATAGTTTGACAATCTATAGTTATGGGTATATACTCATAATATAAACAAAAGGTCGTATTATTTAACTCTAAAAAATAAAAAATTATGCCTAGATCAGATGGTACCGGCCCTCAGGGTCAGGGTCCAAGAACTGGCCGAGGAATGGGTAATTGCCAAACTTGTGTTTATTGTCCATTTGCTAATGCTACCAAAGAAGAGAGAATCAAATTTCTTAAGGAAGAGGTCGCAAAACTAGAAAAAGAGTAATTAGCTTCTTGGCAAATAAAATCGCCCTTTGTGGGTGATTTTATTTGTGAGATAATAAGAGCATGCCTAGACCCAGATTGTGTCGTCGTGTAAAATTTAATCCAAGTGTTAAGTATTTCAAACCACAGGGGATACCACTTAGAGACTTGGAGGAAATAGAACTAACTCTTGAAGAGTTAGAGGCTTTACGCTTGAAGAATATCGAGAGCTTAGATCAAGTTGAGGCCGCGAAGAAGATGAAGACTTCGCAAAGTACCTTCCAACGAATCCTAGCTTCAGCCTACAAGAAGATAACCGAAGCCTTGGTAGAAGGGAAGGCGATTAAGATAAACGAATAAAATTATTAGTTAATTAAAAATATTATGAAAGAGTTAATTATCTCACAATTTATCGTTCTTCTACTTGGGACTATTTTTGCTTGGGGCAACTTTATTTATGAACTCTATGGTTGGCTTAAGGTTGGTAGTTGCCAGACGGGTTGTGCGGTCGGGGCGACCAATCCGTTCTTAACTCCATGTTTCTATGGTGCCTTATTTTTTACCATCGCCTTTGTTTTGAGTGCTATTATCCTTAAGAAATTTGGGGTGTGAAAAGAAGAAAGAAAAATCTCTACCTAGACCTGTTGCTTGTCGTGATAAGTATTACTTTAGCCTTTGTTCTTGTTCAGGTGGGGATTGTTGAGAGAATCGTTTTCTCTCTTTATGATTTGCGTTGGCTCGGTGTCTTCTTCGCGGGGATGTTCTTCACCTCAATCTTTACTGTCGCCCCCGCTTCTGTTTTGTTGGGAGAATTTGCTTTAATAACAAAACTCCCTATTCTTGCTATCTTGGGTGGATTTGGGGCAGCTTTTGGTGATTATATTATCTTTCTTTTTGCTTGCGATCGGATGTCGGAGGATTTTAAATATCTAATATCTTCCTCTGGGAGCAAGAGATTTTTTCGTATATTTGAGACAAAATTTTTCAAATTCTTTGTTCCTTTTATTGGCGCTCTTGTCATCGCTTCACCTTTGCCCGACGAGATTGGGGTGACAATGTTGGGATTGTCTAAGGTTGATAAACGATATTTTATTCTTATTTCTTTTATCTTCAATAGCCTTGGCATTCTCGTTATCGGCTTGTTGGCTAGGTCTCTGTTGACTTAGGAATCAATTAATCCGGTAAATGACATCCTTTCTTTCAACGATAATTGACCACTTGTTTAGCTTGGCATAGCGGTAGAGTTTCTCATTGGGGTTGAAGCAGACAGGCTTGGCCACGAGCTCAAGCATTGAGATATCGCTTTCCGTGTCGCCAACCCCAATAGAGCCTTCAAGAGTTAGATTTTCTTTCTCGACAGCGCGCCTAATGATATTGGCTTTGTTGGCGATAAGGTGTTCATCGACAACCTGACCCGTAAACTTGTCACCCGGCCCTAGCTCATAGAAGCGCCCATAAACTTTGTCGAAGCCGAGTTCTTGACAGAAGCTATCGAGGGCTCCCTTGGGGGAGTGAGAGATGGCCAGGAGAAAATAGCCTCGTTGTTTGAGCGAGCGAACAAGCTCACGGGTGTAGCGATAGGTGTGATTCTTTTGACTAGCGACAATCTTCTCTACTATCTTGGCAAAGTCACCATAGTAGACTCCTTTAATATTTTTATTGAAACTTTCAACAACAGCCATGATATATTTGTCATAGCCATCGACACGGTCAAGCCATCTCTGCCAAGGTATTTCATAGGTGCTACGGGCCGTAGCAGGGAAGAAGCCGTCGTCGATAAGAGCCTCTGTCAGTTCAATTAGGAGGCTGGAGCGGAAGATTGTCCCATCGATGTCGAAGACGGCAAATTTTTTTGGTTGGTTGCTCATAGTATAAATAATAGCATAATTTTGTTATAATAATGTGATGAGAAAAAGAGTAGAAAAATGGCTTAAGCAATATGTAATATATTTCGTCTATGCTCAGATTTGGGCTGGCTTTTTTGGTAGCTTATATTTTAGTGAGGTCTTGAAATTGCCACCGTGTGTTCTCTGTACTGTCCAGCGCTTGTTGTTATATCCTCTAATTATAGTCCTTTCTGTCGGTATCTGGCGTCGCGACGAAGACTTGCCTTGGTATGTCTTACCATTCTCGATTTTAGGAATAATTGTAGCTGGTTATCATAATCTGATTTATTACCATATTATCCCAGAGTCCCTTACTCCTTGTACTGTCCAATTACCTTGTACGGTTAGAGATTTTACTCTCTGGGGCGTTATCTCTATCCCGACCATGTCTCTTGTTGCCTTCATCCTCATTACCATTGGGATCATCCTCCATGACCGCCTCCGCGCCTATCGTGATTGCTAGGCTTGACTATTTTGGCAAAGAGCGGTAATATTGAGAGTAATAAGCCCAGCGGGGCTTTTTTTAAAAACAGATAATAAAATATTATGAACAAGTTAATCAATTACTTTAAGGATACTCGCAGTGAGATGAAGCATGTTAGCTGGCCTACTCAGAGCCAAACTGTTAACTTTACTATTATTGTGCTTGGCATCTCTATTTTTACCGGGTTATTGCTCGGTCTCTTCGATCTTGTCTTCCAGCTTGGTCTTAAAACTTTTATCTTAGGTTAAACATTTTACTATTTAACAAATCAATTATTATGGCAAAACAAGAACTAGATCAAGGGCGTAATTGGTACGCCATCCATACCTACTCTGGTTATGAGAATGCGGTGGCCCGTAATCTCAAACAGCGTATCGAGTCGCTTGGTATGGAGAATAAAATTTTCAATGTCATTGTTCCCACCGAGAAGAAAGTGAAGGTGAGGGGAGGGAAGCGTGTGACCGAAGATGAGAAAATTTATCCCGGCTATGTCTTGGTTGATATGATAGTAACCGATGATTCTTGGTATGTTGTGCGCAATACTCCTCGGGTTACTGGCTTTATTGGCTCTGGTGTTGTGCCGGTACCGCTGGAGAAGAAGGAGGTAGACGAACTCTTCAGCCGAATGAGTGACGACAGTCTTAAACACAATATTGATTTGATTAAAGATGAGCCGGTTCAGATTGTTGATGGACCATTTAAAGATTTTGAGGGTAAAGTCAGTGAGATTGACGAGACCCGTGGTAAGGTTAAAGTCTTGGTCTCAATGTTTGGTCGTGAGACTCCCGTTGAGCTAGATTTCTTGCAAGTTAAGAAAATTTAAGGTAGATTAGCAAAATAACATTATGGCAACACAAAAAGTAACAAAGAAGATAAAATTACAAATTCCCGCTGGTAAAGCAACTCCAGCGCCTCCTATTGGTACCGCTCTTGGACCTGCCGGTGTTAATATCGGTGACTTTGTCCAGAAGTTTAATGCTGCTACTGCCGAGATGGCTGGTAACATTATCCCGGTTGAGATGTCTGTCTACGCTGATCGTAGTTTCGACTTTATTCTTAAGACCCCACCCGCCTCGAATCTCTTGATGAAGGCGGCTGGAG
>DAOTDH010000026.1:0-6893 GCA_035453545.1 Minisyncoccota bacterium | reverse complement strand
CGGCATAACCGGATTCAACATACGAGCGATAGTGTACAATTCCAAAACCAATTCTTTTATCATCTCTTTCCCTTTTTCTTGATCAACCTTAATCACCTTAAATGGCTCTGTCTCCTGAATTTTCTTATCAAGATCCTGCATCTTGTCCCAGATATAATTCATCGCTCCCTTGATATCAAAATTATCATAAAATTCAAAGTACTCGTCCGAAATAGAACTTTCAGGTATCTCCGGACACTTCTCAAGATATTTCTCAGATAAAGTAAGGATACGCGAAGCAAGATTACCCAGACCGTTGGCCAAGTTAGCATTATAAGCCTCTTGGAAAATTTCTAAGGTGAAGGGGCTATCTTCGAAAGTGCTCAATTCCCGCGCCACATAGTAACGCAGAGCATCTGTCCCATATTCAGCAACGACATCTAGAGGATTAACAACATTGCCCAGACTCTTACTCATCTTAATCCCACCAGCCCCAGTGATAAAACCTTCAACAATTACCTTCTGAGAATTGGGAAGGCCAGCTGCCATTAGCATCGCTTGCCACATCGCCGTTTGCTGGCGAAGATTATCTTTACCACAATATTGCACAACTCCCCCAGACTCCAACCACCACTTCTTAAATCTGGCTTCGTCCTTAGGCCAACCAATAACAGAAATATAATTAATCAAGGCATCAAACCAAACATACATCACCTGATCTGGATCACCCGGGACTGGTGCCCCCCAAGACATCTTACTCGCCAAGCGAGAAATGCTAAAGTCTTGCAAACCCCCCTCGACGAACTTCTTAATTTCGTGATAACGCTCTGCCGGCAAAACGAAATTAGGATTAGCTTCGTAAAACTCTAATAACTTATCTTGAAAAGCCGGGAACCGGAAAAAGTAATTTTCTTCATCACGTAACTCCAAATCATAAGTTGGATGAAGCGGGCACTTACCATCCTCCAACTCCGAATCGGTCTTCTCTAGCTCGCAACCAACACAATATTTAACTTGGTAAGCTTTTTTATAAATAAAGCCATTTTTGTCACAAAGGCGCCAGAATTCTTGAACGGCCTCAATATGATGAGAGTCAGTCGTCCGAACAAAATTAATATCCTTGCTAATACCCAAGGGCTTAATTAAATCTCTAAACTTCTTCGCCCACTCATCGACATAGGCTTGCGGGGCTTGGCCTAATTCCTTCGCTTTCTGCTCGATCTTCTGGCCATGCTCGTCAACGCCAGTATTGAAGAAAACCTCCTCTCCTTTTAACTTATGAAGTCGAGCAATAATATCAGCCCGAATAATCTCCGTAGCAAAACCAACATGAGGCTCGGCATTAACATAAGGGAGAGTGGTGGTAATATAAAACGGTTTAGACATTGGAATGCTTACTTTTCTCGAGGTCATTTACAAACTCCATTAGTAAGGTAGCTAAAGGAATAGAAAGAATTAATCCCAGAAAACCAAAAAGTTCGTAACCAACGACAAGAGAGATAATCACAATAAGAGGATTGACCCCAATAATTTTCTTGACGACTAGCGGATAGAGAAGATGATTCTCAAATTGCTGAATGATAATATAGAGGCTCATAATTATTAAACCAAGAGTGACACTATCACCAAAACCAAGCATAATGGCCGGAACCGAGGCCAAGATCGGACCAAAAATAGGGATAATCTCAAAAACAGAAGCAACAATCGCTAAAGTCAGAGCATACTTAACCTGGAAGAGGGTTAAGCCAAGGAAGACAAGAGGGCCAATAATAATAGCCAAAAGAAGTTGACCTTGTATCCATCGGCCAATCTTCTTTTCAGTCCGACGCCAGAGATCGATAATATAATCTTCTTGCTTGTTGGGGATAATAACTCGGAGGAAATTCTCAACCCCATTTTTCTGCACCGCTAGATAGAAGGAAATAACAACAATTAAAATAAAGTTGAGCAAACCAGAGAAAATAGATTTGGTTAGATCATAGACGTTACTCGGCAAAACCGAATCAATAAAACTCTCATTAACAACGTCCTGTACAGAAATATTAGTAGAGAAATTGCCAAAGAGATTTACCATCGTGTTCCACGATGGGTTGCTAGACAAAAAACTATTTAGCTGGGAAGGGATTTTAAAAGCAATATCTGAGAAGTCCTCAAACAGTGGGGGCATGAGGAAAAACAAGGTACCTAAAATAATACCAAAAGATATGACGTAAACAAGAAGAACGGAAATAACCCGAGGAACCTTATAACGCGACAGCCAATTGGTGGCCGGGCTAACGGCCGAGGCAATCACGACTGAAGTTAATAAGACCAAGACAAGCTCCTGGAGCAGATAAATTGCGACCGCCACAGCCAAAACGACCAAAACCTTCACAATGGTACCAGTACCGATATTCAGCTTAATATTCCTAATTTCTTCCATTTATAACGTTATCATACCTCATTTCCCCTTTTACTGCTAGATACCAAGCTTTCATAAAAACTATCTATAAATATCGTGGCCACCAATAGAATGAAATATCACCGTTTTTTTATCAATAAATTCAAAAATAATTCGATTCTTAAAATCAAGCGAAAAAGACCAAAAGTCAGCTAAATCGCCACACAACTTATGAGTCTTAAGAACTTTATTAAATGGGTTTTTTCTAAAAAGTGTTTCCTGAATCTTGGCCTTTAACTTCAAATCAGGGTTAATTTTCTTGTACTCACGTTCAAACTTTTTAGTGTAGCGTATTTCCATCTAAAGTTAATCGAGATCACCTAAGGAATGCAAAATTTTAAACTCCCCTCGACGCCCAGCCAGCTGACTTTCCTTTAACTCTCGGACAAGACGCTCGTTCTCCCAAGCCCGAAAAGTATCACGAAAAAATTCGCTCACTGAAGCATACTTGCCCTCCTTAACGGCCAAGTCAACACTCTTCTTGAATTCCACGGGCATCGAAATATTTAAAGTTGTTCTCATATTTTATATTGTAGCAATTTGTGCTACAGCCTGTCAAATAGGGAAAAATACTAACAGAGGCAAGATCTCTATTTAGCCTTATTTTGCAATCTTACTTTTGAGAAATTCTACCAATTCGGATATTTTGAGACGTTGTTGCTCGCCAGTGTCACGATCGCGGAGAGTGACAGTATCTTTAAATTCTGGCTTCTCTTCGCCTAAGGTGTCGAAATCGACAGTTACACAATAAGGAGTGCCAATCTCGTCTTGACGACGATAACGCTTACCAATATTGCCATTGTCATCGAAAGCAATAGGGTTAATCTCCTCAGAGAGCAAAGCAAGAACTTCTCTGGCTCTCGCGACAAGCTCTGGTTTATTTTTAAGCAAAGGGAAAACGGCTACCTTAACAGGAGCAAGGCTCGGCTTAAGTTTAAGGAAAACTCGAGTCTCCCCCCCAATTTCGTCCTCTGTATAAGCATCACAGAGAACAGCAAGGAACAAACGCCCTAAGCCAATTGATGACTCGATGATATGAGGGATAAATTTCTCATTCGTCTCTGGATCTTGGTAGATCAATTCTTTGCCTGAACCGTTAGAGTGCTGGGTTAGATCATAATCCCCCCGCGCGTGGACACCCTCCATCTCATCAAAGCCCCACGGATAATTATACTCAATATCGTAGGCCTCCTTAGCATAGAAGACTAAATTGTCATGCTTCTTCCAACGCAGATTCTCATTCCGCAAACCAAGGTCAAGGACGGCTCGCCAACGATAATCTCTAAGCTTGTCGTACTCCGCCATCTCCTCTTCGGGCTTAGTAAAATATTGCATCTCCATCTGTTCAAACTCTCTCGTACGAAAAAGAAATTGACGAGGGGCAATCTCATTACGAAAGGCCTTGCCAATCTGGGCAATACCAAAAGGCAACTTAAGATGGTTCGCGTCCAAAACATTTTTGTAATTAACATAGATACCCTGACAAGTCTCCCCTCTTAGGTAGGAAGGATCAGAATTAGCTTCGGTAAAATCACCAAGATTAGACTTAACCAGTAAATTAAATTTCTTGGCTTTGGTAAAATTTTGCTGACCACAATTGGGACATTTAATCTTACCTTTATTCTCGTCGAAAAGTTTATTGATTTCTTCCTCCGACATTTTCTCATCAGCCACAACCCCAATATCATTTAGGGCCTTATCAACTCGAAGTCGATTGTTGCACTCCTTACACTCAGCCAGAGGATCAGAAAAGCCCTTAGTATGACCTGAGGCCTCCCAGATTCGAGGACTCATAAAGATACTAGAATCTAGACCGACAATATCTGGGCGTTTGTGAACCATCCACTTCCACCAATGAGCCTTAAGATTATTTTCTAACTCCACCCCCATCGGTCCAAAATCGTAGACACCAGCAAAACCCCCATAAATCTCCGAGCTAGGGAAAACAAAACCGCGTCGCTTACAGAGCGACACTATCTTCTCCATTAAACCATCCTCTTTTTTAACTTTAGCTATCATTTTTTATTATTTTAAAAAACTAAGATTACAATTCTGTTACTCTACCACACTTTCTTGACCATAGGTATAACTTGGATCACCGAGCAAGCGAGTATTGAGATTTGGCGCCGAGAGATTAATCTTATCACCAGTCAAAGCATCAGACCCGACAAAACTAATATCCTTAACTAATTCGACAGGGTTCCCAACCTGACTCAGACTGGGAGTAATTGAAATTTGGAAAGAGGCCTCTCGAGTGGGCAATTCATTGTCAGCTCCAGGCTCAATAGTCCCAAGATCCCAGATGATCTCATTATTATTTCTATCATAAATAACCTTTTCATCAAGAGGGGAAGTTGCTGAGAGCCATTTGACATACAGAGGCAACTTACTGACGACTCGTCCTTGCTTGATCTGATTGGTCGAGTTAAAAACCGACCAAGTAACAGTATAAGTGGTCTCCTCGCCCACCTTAGGTGGCAAAGGACCAGTATTTCTAAACGGACCAACCGAGTAAGCTGACCCAGCGGTAAATTTGGCCAAGGTCCCGATCTTGAAGCTACTCTTAGCTTCGGAGACAATACTTTCACTTTGCTGATCGCTAGTGATCCGCGTCCCTCTAAAGATAAGATGGAGGTCTACTGGCGGAATGGCCCCACTAGGTAAACGCTCGAGAGATAAAACAGAGAGATTGAAAGTGACCGACCCCCCTCCGCCTGGGTCCATCAGGCCAAGACTCGTGAGAGTACTCTTATCCCAAATAATAGACTTAGTTAAAGAATTATAAAAACCATTAGAACTTCCTACTGATCGATTGTCTACCGCCCCACCAGCGAAAATGAGTTCTAAGGAGCCATTAGTGACCTTATCTGCCAGATTGTTTCTCCAACGAATAGTACCATCCAAGCGCTCACCTGGTGACAAAAAAGTCTTATTATTAAAATCAAGGCTGACACTAACAAAATCTTTCTTTAGATCGACAGTCTTAAACAAACTACCATACTCAGTACTAATATCACCTTCTCCCCCGGACTTGTCGAGCCCAACTGTCACTTTAAAAGATTTTATCTCTTCGCTCGAGCCCGTAAGGTTACCAGTTATCTCAAAATCGCGACTGACACCGGGAGCAAGATCACCAAGATACCAGATATTTTTACCCGTCAGTGGTTCTGGATCAGCAGATTGGAAATTAAAACCAGTTGGGTAATCAATCTTGAGAGCAACCTGACGCAAGACAGACTTGGCATTGGAAGTAATTTTGAGATAAGAAGTGAAGCTCTTACCGGAATTAATCTCAGCTGGCAAATCATAAGTAAGATCGAGAGTACCCGAACCAATAAGCACTTGATAAGTAACTTCTTTTGTAAAAACAGCATTAGAATCTGGGATGTGATATTCAATCTTCAAGACCATTTGCTGATTGCTATTTTGGGCACCGTAGATAATAGCTCGACTCCCAATCATTACACTCTGCCCTGGATCAAGATCAGCCAAAGATTCACGCCAAAGAAGAAGATCTTTGTTTGCCTCCAATGGGTCAACTGTCCCAGGCGGATAAGTGATAGTCAGACTGACATCGCGCAAGGTCACTTTATTGCGATTACGCACCGTCGTCTCAAGAGTCAACTCTTCGCCAGATTGCAACTGAGTCGGCCCTTTAACTTCTAAATCAATGTTACTAGCCGAGACGATATTTGTACTATAGAACAAAACATAAAAAGCCACTGCCGCTGTCGCCAAGAAAAAGATAAGGGCCCCCAAAAAAAACTTGACCATCCAATGACCAGAAGACTTCTTGCTCAGAGAGACAGCCTCGCTCAAATCACTATCACTCTCACCCCAATTTCGCCTTACATTAAAGGTTGCTCGGGGCAAGCGAGTTGGTCTTAAGGTTAGAGGATCCTTAACGTTGCGCCCCAGACGACGCTGGAAACGCTCTAGACTATTATCCCCTTCTTCGAACGGAACAGGTTCACTCATAACTAAAATAATAACACAATACCTCGTTCCCTTACAGCCCGCTAGCCAACAGCGAAGAGTTGATAACTTTTATCAATAAAACTCTTTTGTCAACGACAAAGAGAATATCTGACAAGGAAAATTCTTGAGGAAAAATAATGGGAGAAGTAAGAGAAGATGAGGCTAAGTATCCAAGCTTAAACAAAAGACGGACTAAAATAAAAATCTCGAGATCTTCAAGCTTAAGCTCGTCAGATTCACTGGCTAACAATTCCCAAGCTTGAGACAAGTCAGAAAAAATTGAGTTGCTCGCCTCCTCCCCGTGGATCAACCGAGCAAGGACAGAACCAATCTTGCGACAGAAATTTGTTTGAGCCGAATTGGCTGAGCCCAACTTCTCAGCGCCAACCAAGCGCCAATACTCCCTCCCTCTCACCAAATCGAGATGGGCAAAATGATAATTTTGCAAACTGTAGCGCAACTTAGATTTCTCAAGACGTACGCCTTGAGCATGGAT
>DAOTDH010000025.1:0-6931 GCA_035453545.1 Minisyncoccota bacterium | reverse complement strand
CTATGAGGCTCCAAGTAAAAGTGTCCCAAATTGGATGTTGGAAACTTTTCTTTTTTTTGTTTTCTTGACATCGGTGATAATATGAAAGATATGGAGATAACTAAGGAATTAGTAAAAATTTTTGTCGATTGGACTAAACTAAAGATAAGGATTCACTCTATGGAAGTAGAAAGTGTTATTTATCCTAAAAAGAGAGAAATTTGGTGGGCTAGCCTCGGTCAGAATATTGGAGTGGAAATTAATGGTAAAAATGATAATTATGAAAGACCTGTGCTTATCGTTAAAGTTTTTAATGAAAAATCAATTCTTGTCGCACCTATTTCTAGTACTAAGAAAACTGACAAATATTTAATTGAGTTTATTAGTAATGAAGGGAATAGAAATGTTGTTAACATTTCGCAATTGAAAATGCTTAGTAGTAAGAGATTATTAAGGTTAGTAGGGGAGATGGGAGATCAAGATTTCAGTAAAGTTAAAGATAATTTAAGAAAATTCTTCTAAACAAAACGGAAGCCCCCTTGCGGGGGCTTCCTCGGATTCTCCTTTGCAGGAGCAAAATGTATTTATAGTTTAGACCTTTATATTTTAAAGTCAAGGAGAGAACAAATTATCCACTTATACCTATTGCTTGCCTTAATAAACAATTTATCTTAGAATAAAAAATAGGCTTAGTTCTCTTAGTTGTAGTGTTGTAGTTGTGTTAAGCCCCAAAAAAGCCCAAGAAAGAGCTAGATTCGGGAGGAAAAGAAGATGTGTGTTTCAGCCGGAAGAAGATACATAGATACTTGTATCAGTCGCCTAAACCGCTTAGAAGAGGAAGGAGACGAACTCGGGTACAAAGAGGAACTTACTAGGGCAATTAAGGGGATCATTGAAAGGGCCGACGTGCTTGGACTAGAAGCTTTTGCTCTCTTGTATCCGAAAGCGGAAAGTGAGGTTGGAGAGTTTCTTAGGGAAAGTTCTATTTCCTCAGTAAAAAGCCCAGCCCAAATTATGCCTCGCCCCAGGCCGAGAGCCTTAACCCTCGCCTTCAGTCGTTGAAGTCTTTCTTCTGCGAACCCCAAAAACCCGCCGTTGTCTTAGTGACAGCGAACGGGTTTTACTTTTGGTTAATTTTATCTTTATTATTTCTTACCTTTGATTATCTCATCAATGAGGCCGTATTTCTTGGCCTCTTCGGCTGAGAGATAGAAGTCACGGTCAAGATCTTTCTCAATCTGCGCTTCGGTTTGGCCGGTATTCTTGGCCATAATTTTAATCAAATTCTTTTTGGTTTTGATTATATGCTCAGCGGTAATAGCAATATCAGAAGCCTGTCCCTCGGTGCCACCTAGAGGCTGATGGATCATCACTTCGGCATTAGGGAGAGCGAGACGCTTGCCTTTAGCTCCTGAGGACAAGACCCAAGCACCACCCGAGGCGGCCATCCCGACACAGACGGTCGAGACATCTGGTTTCACATAATTCATCGTATCGATAATAGCGAGCGTGGAGGTCACCGAGCCACCGGGGGAATTCACATAGAGGGTAATATCTTTCTTGGCATCCTCGGACTCTAAGAAGAGGAGTTGAGCAATAATAATATTAGCTAAGTTGTCATCGATCCCGCCACCGAGGAAAATAATTCGGTCTTTTAAGAGGCGAGAGTAGATGTCATAAGCACGTTCGCCTTGTGGTGATTTTTCAATAACTGTTGGTATTAACATATTGATAGTAGTAAGTTAGTAAGTAAGTAATAAGTTGAATATCAAGGGGAGTCCTTGATATTATTTCAGATTTTCGAGATATTCGAAAACCTTCTCATTCACAATTAAGCCAGTAGCATAAGAGCGAAGACGGTCTTCGGGAATATCTTTATATTGAGTCTTAAGATAATCTACTTCATTTTTAAGATCTTCTTCGGGGGCGGTGATTTTCTCTAAGTGGGCCACCTCGCCCAAGATGAGACCGAAGGCGACGCGCTCGCGCGCTTGCTTGCTCCAACTGTCGCGTAATTCTTCTTTCGTCTTCTTAAGATGAGTGAGGTAATCCTCGAAATTAAGGCCCATCTGGCCAATTTGCCCTTCCATCTCGGCGAGCATTTTATCTTTTTCGCTTTCCACGAGGATCTTGGCGATCTTAAGTTCTGATTTGGCGATAATTTCTTCGACAATCTTGACTCTTTTCTTATCTTTGGCCTTATTTTTCTTCTCTAATTCGAGATTTTCTTTTATTTTGGCCTTGAGTTCATCGAGAGTTTGAAATTGGCCTAAGCTTTTAGCAAAGTCGTCATTGAGTTCAGGAAGTTCACCCGCTGGCGAATCTTCATGCTCGCACTTTTCGCCTTCTTTATGCTCGTGGTGGGCATGCTCGGCGCTTACTCGGCTCTTGCGGATGTCTTCGAGGACAGTCAGTACTTCTTCGTCTTTAATATCAAGAGTTTCTTCTGGTTCCGCGCTAACTTTCTTGGCGATCTCCTTATAATCAGCAATCTTTATCTCCGGCATAATAGCGGTCTTGATCTTGAAACCAAGGGGATTCTCGGGGGCCAATTTAGTAATCGTAATCTCAGGGCGACCAAGGGCGGTAATCTTATTCTCGGTGACAATTTGCGGATAGAGATCGTTAAGCGCTTCTTGGGCCATCTCCCAGAGCACTTTCTCTTCGCCTACATGTTCAACAAGAACGTTCTCAGGGATATGACCTGGGCGGAAGCCGTCTATTTTGACCCCTTGACCGAGACTTTTAAGCGCTTTTTCTCTATATTTAGCAAAATCAGCAACGGCTAGCTCGCCGGTAATTTCTAATTCGCCTTCTTCGGTTGGGTTAATTTTTAGATCAATGATAGTCATAATTTTATTCGTCACTATTTTCTTCTTTGGTAATAGTCTCTTCAGATTTTTCGTCTGTTTCATTACCTTCCTCATCTTCTTCATCTACTTCAGGTGAACTGATATCAATTTTCCAGCCGGTAAGTTTGGCCGCGAGACGAGCATTTTGTCCACCTTTACCCACGGCAAGGGAGAACTGATCAGGATCGACCTCAATCTGAGCCTCTTTATTCTCTTCGTCGAGGGTCAAGCTATTCACATGAGCCGGGGAGAGAGCATTAGCAATGAAGGTTTCTGGCGCCTCGGACCATTCAATAATATCTATCTTCTCGCCACCGATCTCGTTGATAACAGCGGAGACACGAGAACCTTTCTGACCCACACAAGAACCGACAGGGTCAATGTTTGGAGTATTAGACGCGACAGCAATTTTGGTGCGAGAGCCAGCTTCGCGGGCGACAGCCTTAATCTCTACCACCCCGCTAGCAATCTCGGGCGCCTCCGAGATGAAGAGCATCTCGACAAACTTAGGATGAGAGCGAGACAAACGAAGATTAATACCACGCGGTGTCTCTTCTACTTGATAGAGATAAGCTCTGATCCGTTCACCTGGACGGTAGAATTCACCAGGGATCTGGTCGTCACGTAAGAGTACCCCGACCGCTCGGCCTAAGTCTACGAAGACAGTTCCGCGATCTACCTTCTGCACCGAACCACTAAGCACCTCACCGATACGGTCATGGTATTCGCCAAGGGTACTCTCTTTCTCTGCCTCCCGGAGGCGTTGGATAATAACTTGTTTGGCCGTCTGGGCAGCAATTCGACCATAATCATCCTTAGTTTCTAAAGGGAAGACGATTTCGTCACCCACCTGAGAATCTTTCTTGATCTTACGGGCATCTTCTAAGGTGATGTGATGTTCTGAATTGAACTTCGGGCGCTCGTCATCTTCAGATTCTTGTTCTTCGTCGTCTAGCCGAGTGGTGGTCTCGTCAGCCACAATCTTCACTTGATAAAAACTGGTAATCCCCGTATCAAGGTCGAAGTTGGCGCGGATAATCTGCCCCTTCTTGCCATAGTCCTTCTTATAGGCCGCAACCAGAGAATCCTCAATGGCGGTGAGAATTCTCTCTTTTGGAATGTGTCGTTCCTCTTCCATTTGCTCGAGCCCAGCTCGAAGTGCTTTTAAATCAATCATAATTAATTTGTGACAATTAACTAGTAACAATTGACCAGAGTTTTTCTTCGTCAATCGTCAATCGTTGTTTGTCGAAAGTTAGCTTTTAAAAAAAATGGCCCACTGCATGACAGTAGACTACCAAAACCATTGTACTATGTCGTTGAGAAAAGTCAAATTCGCTTCTGCTTCGCGCCTTGCGGGGTAAACTTATCAACAGCTTTTTTGCCTCAAGTCTTGTCCTTCGTTCTCTTGGTGATGTATAATATAGATTAGTGTAAAAGGTTTTTGCCAGAAACTTTATCTTAGATGTTTTATTAATCTCTTTATTAAAAATTTTTAGAAAATAAAAAAATGGATTTCTACCAAAATTCTCCTCTCGCGACCGAAACTAAGGCGTACTCAAACAAGTCGATCGGCGTCTTGGTGGCTATTGTCGTTGTTTTGATAATCATTGCTATTTCCCTTGTTCTCTATAAAGGAGAATTTTCCCCAACCGGTGTTGAGGGTCTCACCGCCGAACAACGCGCCAATATGATAAAAGCGTTAGAAGAAGAGGAAGTCGTACCTCTCACTGCCGAGCAACAAGCTAATATGGTGGAGGCCTTACAAGCCGAAGAAGTTGCCCCTCTGACCGACGAGCAACGTGCTAATATGATCGAGGCCTTAGAAGCCGAATAAATAAAATTTTACCAAAAAATTATTATCAACTTATTTTATTAAAAATGTTTACAAAATATCTAAAATTAATAACCCTCGTCGCCATCCTCTCGCTTGTCCTCCTCACCGGATCAGTGGCTCTTGCCCAAACTATGCCAAACACTCCGGGTGTTTGTAGTACCGAAGACGCAGCGAACTTCCCCGGTTGTAACCCGCCGATAAATGTGGGGTCTACTATTCAGACGAGAAAAGGCGATCTTGTTTTAGAAAAAGGCCTCAGCCTTAATGGGGTATTACAGATGTGGGGGGACTTAAAGATGAGAAGGGAAAAATTTATAAGTTTTGATATTGGTTATTTTTCTAATTCTAATATAAATAGGATTTTTGCTGATGCCTTGGGAGTTCTTAATATTTATGGGGGAAAAAATTCTACAACTGTCCCTGGTCCTCTTAATGTGAAGATTTATGATAATTTAAATGTTGCAGCCACAACCACTTCCGCCAATATTCAAGCGACGAATAATATTTATGCTAAGAGTTATTACGTCTGCGCGACCCCAACCAGTTGTACTTCTTTCACTGGTTCTACTGGTGATAGCCAGTGGACTCCAAGTGGAACAAATATTTATAATAATAATACGGGTAATGTAGGGGTAGGGAAAAGCAATCCCTCATACAAATTAGATGTTGCTGGGGCAATTGGTTGGGGTAGCCCAGCGAACAGAGGTGTTTTGGGCTATTTTGATGATAAAGTTTCTTTAAGATTTGATTCTAAGTTGTATTTTGGTGCTCTAAGTAGCTCAAAACAACTTGTAACTCTCACGAAAGATGGTTTATTTGGTATCGGAACTAATGACCCGGTAACAGAGCTTGATGTCAGAGGTGATGTTACTGTTAGTGGTACTACTACAGTAAACGGTAGAGTTGGCATTGGCACTAAATCTCCAGTTACTAAACTAGAAGTCTCCGGTAATGGCTACAATAACTCTCGTATTAATGTCCGCTCAACTGACGCTGACCCCGCTACCGTAACAGTTCAAGCAGATAATAGTGCGGAGAATGGAGACAGAGCTATTTTGGGTAAATTTGGTAGCACTGGCGACGCTAACGCTAACCAAGCTTTTATCACTAATATTGGCACTGGTGCCATAAACTTCTATCAGAATCCAGCAACAAATCCTACTCCTGTTATGACGCTTGACGGTAACACTAACGTTGGTATTGGCACAACAAGTGTCGCCACGGGCCTTAAGTTAAATGTAGCTGGTAAAGTGGGCGCGACTGAGTACTGTGATGAGAAGGGAGAGAATTGTAAAGTCGCTGCTGCTCTCGGTGGTGACAGTAATTGGGCGAAGGATATAAATAATAATATAACTAATACCAACACTGGTAAAGTTGGGGTAGGGATGACTCCAACAACCGGACCTCTAAGTCCTCAACAAAAGTTGCAGGTAAGGGGGGGGATTTATTTGGCAGAAGGGCACATCACTGGGATGGATGAGGATGGTCTGAAGGTTCAAAGTTATTTAGCTGGGATAGATATGAAGAATGTCGACGAACAAAATGGACAGATTGCTTTCACCACGGCAAAAGATCGTGTTTACTCAGAAAAAATGCGGGTTACATCTGATGGTAGTGTTGGAATTGGCGTTACTGGCCCTACAGCAAAATTACATATTGGCACTGTCGAAGATAAACAAAGTTTAAGGATTGAAGGTCCTTCTTCCGCCAATGGCGCCCAAGTCTCTCTAAGCCTTGGTGGTAACGGTGAAGTGCAGGTTGATAAGCCAGGGGTTGTTGGTGGAAGGTTTATAATAAAAGATAATGGGAAAGTGGGGATTGGAACAGCTCTTCCCGAATCCACCCTTGATGTTGTTGGAACAGTTCGTTCGGGTGCGTTAATTATTACTAATCTTGGTAAAAATGTTCTGGGTAACGTTATTGACCTTGGGGCAGATACTGTTGGACGAGAACAAAATGCGGGTAAAATCGCTTATGAGAAATTTGGGGACCAAAATGCCTTAGATATCGTTGGAGCGGGGACGGAGAATGGTAACCGTCTGGTTAGAATTTATGATAATCTAAGTGTTAATGGCACCACCACCACTAATACTTTAGTTGTTAATAATGTTTGTACTGGTACTGGCGATGATCAAGTCTGTAATTCAACTCTTGGCGATGGCAATTGGGTGAAAACTGATAATAATATTTCTAACAGCAATACAGGTGGCGTTGGAATTGGAACGACTGATCTGGGAGCTAAACTTACTGTAAATTCTCTCGG
>DAOTDH010000024.1:0-7028 GCA_035453545.1 Minisyncoccota bacterium | reverse complement strand
ATGGAGAAAAAAGAGACTTGGTGGGACGCTTTGCGCTTCGGAATTATCCTTCTGGCAATTATTATCCCCTTCAGGATGTTTATTGCTCAGCCTTTTATCGTGCATGGAGCTTCAATGGATGACACCTTTCACCAAAGTGACTATTTAATTGTCGATCAATTGTCTTATCTTCTTCGTGACCCAGTCCGAGGCGAAGTTGTTATCTTCAAAAATCCCCAAAACGAGTCCCAATATTTTATAAAAAGAATTATCGGCCTACCAGGTGAGACAGTAACTGTCCACAACGGAGAAGTAAGTATCACCACTGGCAGTACAACTATTAATCTCACTCAACCTTATATCGGGAGTGAGAGCCCCCGTGACGCTTATGAGGAACTTGATATCGATGAATATTTCGTTATGGGTGACAATCGTGCCGTCAGTTGGGATTCACGTTACTGGGGTGGACTAAAACGAGATGAGATTCGTGGTCGCGCCCTCTTGCGTCTCTTCCCTTTTAATAAAATTAATTATTTGCCCGGCAATTATCAATATAAAAATTAAAAATATGCCTAACCCTAAGTCCAGCAAAGCCGAAGAATTACGCGCGCCTAAGGGAATGAGAGATCTCATCGCCGAAGAGGTCTTCCTCTTCCAAGGCTTCTTCGAAAAAGCAGCGGAACTTGCTCTTTATTACGGCTTCAAACCAATTGATACCCCAATTTTAGAGAAAGAAGAACTTTTTGTCCGTGGTCTAGGGGAAAGCACAGATGTTATTTCCAAAGAAATATACAATCTCCGAACCAAGGGTGGTGATCGCCTAGTCCTTCGGCCAGAGGGAACAGCTGGCGTGATGCGCTCCTATATGGAGCATGGGATGTTTGCTCAGCCTCAACCGCTGATGTTCTATTATTCTGGCCCCTTCTTCCGCCACGACAACCCTCAACGCGGACGTTACCGTCAGCTCCACCAATTTGGACTCGAGATTCTTGGCACGCCTAAGAGCATTGCTGATGCCACGATTATTAATTTAACTAAAATTATCCTCGAAGAAGCCGGTTTTACCAATCTAAATTTCAAAATCAATAGCATTGGCGACAGCGAGTGTCGTGGCAACTTCCGTCGGGATCTTGTCAGTTATTACAAAAAAAATCTTAAGAACCTCTGCTCTGATTGTAAAGAGAGATTGAAGACTAACCCTCTTCGTCTCTTAGACTGCAAGAACCCAAATTGTATCGAGCTTAAAAAAGACGCTCCCGACTCTATCGGTTATCTCTGTTCCTCTTGCAAATCTCACTTCAAAGAAGTCTTAGAGTACCTCGACGCTCTCAATATCTCTTATGAGGTTGATAACACCCTCGTCCGCGGTCTTGATTATTATACTCGAACCGTCTTCGAAGTCTTCGCTGAGAGCAAAAATGAAGAAGGAGAGAGTCTCCCTCTTGCTCTAGCTGGGGGCGGACGTTATGACAATTTGTCTAAGACACTAGGTTTCAAGAAAGATGTCCCAGCTGTTGGTGTCTCGCTCGGCGCCGATCGCATTATTGAGTTGCCTGAGTATATTCGTCACGCACCACGAATTGTTAAAAAGCCCAAAGTCTTCTTCATTCAGCTCTCCTTTGACGCCAAATTAAAGAGTTTCGAAATTATTGAAGCCTTACGTCATGCCAAAATCCCCGTTAAACATTCCTTATCGAAAGATTCTCTCTCGGCCCAATTAGCGCTCGCTGAGAAAATTGGCGTGCCTTATACTATCATCCTTGGCCAAAAAGAGGCCCTCGATGGCACCGTTATCGTCCGCAATATGGACACCCGTTCTCAAGACACTATCAAAATCGCCAAGTTAGCGGAATACTTGAAGAAAATCAAATAAAATGTTATCCTAGAAACCATGGTAAAATCCAATACAATCGAAGTGGTCCGCGGGGCCACCGAAAACAATATGAGTGTCATGCGTCGTTTTTCTAGGCGTGTCTCCGGTTCTGGTATCGTTCGCTCTTCACGTAGTCGTCGTTATAACGAGAGAACAAAATCTGCCCTCAAACAAAAAAACGAGGCTCTTAAGCGCATGGCCAAGAAAGTTGCTTACGAACGCTTAAAGAAGCTGGGTAAAGTTAAGGATGTCAAATATCGCAGTCGCTAATCTCACCAAAAGGAAGGTCCCAGACCTTCCTTTTGTCGAATATAAAGAAAAAATTCTAGGTCAAACTTACGACTTAAGCCTTGTCTTTTGTGGTCCAGCTAAAGCTCGCGAGCTTAGTCTTGTCTACCGGCACAAAGATAAAGAGGCTAACGTCCTCTCTTTCCCCTTATCAGAAACTTCTGGCGAAATTTTTATAAAATTGCCAACCAGTGATTTTTCTGTCCCTCATTTGTTTATCCACGGACTCCTTCATTTGAAAGGTTTATCACATGGTAGTAAAATGGAGAGTGAAGAAAGGAGGTACCTAAAACTTTTTGGTATACATCCTGTTCAAAAAAATTAATGGCAAATCGCAATATCATAGCTGGATTAGATATCGGGACAGCCTGGGTGAGATTAATCGTCTGCGAAATTAAAGCTGGCGACAATGCTCCCCAAATTTTAACAATGATTAAGAAACCAAGTCGCGGACTCCGACGAGGTTATGTTATTAATCCTGAGGAAATCATCGAGTCTATTCGAGAAGCAACAATTGATGCCGAGCGCAGTCTCAAGACAAAAATTCGTAAGGTTATTCTCGGGATCGGTGGGGTCTCTCTTGATTCTCGTTTGGCTGAGGGAGGTGTTCCTACTTCTCGCCCTGGCGCCGAAATCAACGATAGTGATATAAACCGAGCTATTGATGAGAGCGAATCTAATCTCTTAGAGATGAACAACCGTCGAGTTCTCCACCGTGTCCCGACTGGCTTCAAAGTTGACAATGAGAAAGTTCTCGGCCACCCAGACGGTTTACGCGGGTCCAAACTAGAAGTTAAAACTTTATTTATTACCTGTCTCGACCAACACCTCCGAGACCTGGTTCGAGTCACCGAAAATGCTGGTTTAATTATTGAAGATGTTGTCGCCTCGCCACTGGCGGCCAGTCTTGTCGTAATGACCAAAGCCCAAAAAACAGCCGGTTGTGCCATGGCTAATATTGGATCCCAAACAACTTCAGTCGCAGTATTCGAAGATGGCTTACCTCTATCGGTGCAGGTCTTCCCCCTTGGCTCAATGGATATTACCAATGACATTGCTCTGGGTTTCCGTATCCCTCTCGAAGATGCGGAGAGAGCCAAGCGAGGCGAAGGTGAACCCATTGGAACTAAGAAAAAGTTAGATGAGATTATCGAGGCTCGCCTCTCAGACATTTTCGAATTTATCGAACGTCATCTCAAGAAGCTTGGCGTGGCGGGCTTATTACCAGCTGGAATAATAATCACTGGAGGGGGTTCTAGTATCAACAACGTTGAGGACTTAGCCAAGAATTATTTTAAACTTCCCGCCCGCATCGCTTCCTCCACAATTGCGACAAATTCTAAAAGTCAAATCCGTGACACTGCTTGGGCGGTAGCCTATGGTCTCTGTGTCTACAATCTCGAAGAAAACGAAGGCTCCGCTTTCGGAACAACAACAATGAAGTCCCTTTTAAGCAAAGTCTTGAGTTGGATTAAAGAATTCATGCCATAAAAACTGGCAAACTTGCCCTTTTTAAGTAGTTTGTTAAGATAAGGGGAACAAACTAATATTATTTTTATGCCTAAAATTAACCCAGAAATTGAATCATTCGCTCGTATTAAGGTTGTCGGCATCGGCGGTTCTGGCACTAACGCTGTCAACCACATGGTAGAATCCAAAGTTCAAGGTGTCGAATTTATCGTTATGAATACCGATGCCCAACACCTCCACCATTCACCAGCCAATAAGAAACTACACATCGGCAAGAACCTCACTCGTGGCCTCGGTACCGGGATGGATCCTGATCTTGGTCGTCGCGCCGCTGAAGAGAGCCTCGAAGATATCCAAGCCCTCGTTAAGGGGGCCGACATGATCTTCATCTCTTGTGGCATGGGTGGTGGTACTGGCACTGGAGCCGCTCCAGTTGTCGCTAAAGTTGCTAAGGAATTAGGCGCTCTAACAATTGGTGTCGTTACTCGTCCTTTCTACTTCGAAGCCAAGCAACGGAAAATGATTGCCGACAAAGGTGTCGAAGAATTAAAAAAAGAAGTTGACGCCATTATCTCTATCCCCAACGATCGACTTCTTAACATGATCAGCAAAGATACGACATTAACTTCCGCTTTCTCTATCTGTGATGACGTCTTAAAACAAGCGGTCGAAGGTATCTCCAATACTATCACCATGCCAGGCCAAATTAACACCGACTTCGCTGATATCAAAGCAATTATGCAAAACTCTGGCTCCACTCTTATGGGCGTTGGTATCGCGACTGGTGAGAACCGAGCAATCGAAGCTGCCAAAATGGCCATTAGTTCTCCTCTCCTTGACGTCTCTATTATCGGAGCTAAGGGTATTCTCTTTACCGTCTCAGGTGGTGATGATGTTACCCTCTTCGAATTACAAGAAGCCGCCAAGGTCATTACCGAATCTATCGACCCTGAAGCCAAAGTTATCTTAGGGACTATCCATGACGACAAGATGAAGAAAAATGAGGTTAAAGTTACTGTCATTGCTTGTGGCTTTCCGAGCGACAACAACAAGAAAGGGCAAGAAAATTTCCGGATAAATCTCAAGACCGAAACAAACTCAGTTACTCCGACCACCGAAACAACCCAACCCAAAGAAGAAGAAATTAGAAAAGAAGAAAATAGTGACAAAAAAGCAGACATCTTTGAGACCAAAACAAACAAAGAAGAAATCAAATCAACCACCAGCCCAAAAGAGAAAAAAGAAGAAGTCAGTTTCGAGGACGATGATTGGTCTTCTATCCCCGCTTTCTTGCGACGCTCTAAAACTAAGTAACGCAATTAGTTAGTTCTTACAACTTTATTACTTATTACTATGTACGACATCATTATTATTGGAGGTGGGCCAGCGGCCTGCTCGGCTGGAGTCTACTCCGCTCGTAAAAAATTAAAGACTCTGGTTGTCGCGCAAGAACTAGGCGGACAATCATCTGTCTCGCCAGAAATTCAGAATTGGCTAGGTGAGCCTAGTATTAGTGGCCATGATCTGAACAAAAAATTTACCGACCATCTTCGCTCTTACGAAGGAGAGAATCTAACTATAAAAAAAAGACTGGTAACTAAGGTTGAAAATACGGCTGGCAATTTTAGGGTTAAAACCGAGAGTGGCGAAAGTTTCGAAGCCAAGACAGTGCTCCTAGCAACCGGCGGAAGTCGTCGCAAATTAGACATCAAAGGCGCTGACATTTTCGAACACAAGGGTCTTACCTACTGTGCTTCTTGTGACGGCCCTCTCTTTAGCGGACAAGAAGTTGTCGTTATTGGTGGTGGCAATGCCGGCTTTGGGACCGCTGGCCAATTGCTCGCTTATTGCCCTAAAGTAACACTATTAGAAATGGCCCCCACCTTCAAAGCAGAAACGGTAACAATAGAAAAATTAAAAGGGAACCCAAACTTCCAAGCTATCAGCAATGTCGAGTTGCTCGAGATCAAAGGAGACCCCACCAAGACAGCGGGGCAAGTAAATTTCGTCGCTAGTATTGTTTATAAAAACAAAGAGACTGGCGAAGTTGTTGAATTGCCTACAACTGGTATCTTTGTCGAAATTGGTTTTGCCCCCAACAACGGCATAGTGAAAGAACTAATCGATCTTAATCCGGCCGGTTATGTCATTGTTAATCACCAGACCCAAGAGACTTCGCTCAAGGGCATCTGGGCCGCTGGTGACTGTTCTGACGTCCGCTACCATCAAAACGGTATCGCTTTCGGTGATGCCATCAAGGCCGTCGAAAATATCTACGAATTTCTAAAAGCTAAATAGAAAACAAAAAAAAGCCAGTCTGACTCCTCCCACCAACAAGCGGAAGGGAATTTCAGACTGGTAATTTTGCATCAAGCAAAGAGCAGATTCTTTCAAGCTGGCGCTTGATCTCTTGGGCCGTCTCTTGATTCAAGAGAAGCTTATCAACAGCACGACAAGAATGAAGAGCGGTAGAGTGATCTCTTCCCCCAAAATGAGAACCAATATACTAAGGGCAACCTCAGGCAAAAGTTTCTTGGCCAGATAGATTGCGATATGTCGAGGGTGAACAACATCTCGAGCTCGACTCTGAGAACGGAGGGGATAATTCCTTTGCCGGAAGCCAAAATACTCTTCAACCGCTTGCTCGATTACATCAAGAGATAGTAAGGAAGAAGAAATCTCCTTCCCAACACAGCAACCAATAATCCTTTGAGCTGATTCTGCGTTCAAGGGCTCATTGACCAAACGAACAAGGGATGAAAGGGAATTGAAAACTCCCAAAAGGACACGAGTATCCCCGTTCGTCTGACTAACAACAAGGTCTCTGACAAAAGAAGGCCACAAACTACCCATTTGACTTTCTTCAATCAGACGATCAAGGATACCTCGTTTTGTCCCTAGTTGAGGAGGAAAAATCTCGGCGATCAAACCACCCCGAAGACGAGAAAGCAAACGCCCATCAGTAAGTCCAATGTCAACAGGGTGAACATTACTAGCACAAACAATCTGAGCCCCAGAAAGAAGAAGTGTATCAATGATATTCGCAAGTTCTTCTTGGGTCTTGGTCTTACCTTTCAAAAAAGAAATCTCATCAATCAAGAGAAGTTTCACCTGACGAAATCCTGTTCGGAAAGTTTCCTTCTTAGCCCCATCTCCACTGCAAAAAGTCTCAACAAAAGAATTGGTAAAATTCTCTGCCGTCACATAGCAAACACGGCGGTCGGGAAATTTCTTATGCCAAGCCCGGCCAATTGCTAACAATAGGTGGGTTTTCCCCACTCCATAACCCCCCAAAAGAACAAGAGGGTTGCCCTGACAAGATTCTTCGACGACCGAACGCGCAAGCGCCTCAGCAAAAAAATTAGTCTTATCAGTAAAAAATGTTCTAAAATTAAATCGCCTCCTAGAAGAAGGAAGC
>DAOTDH010000023.1:0-7523 GCA_035453545.1 Minisyncoccota bacterium | reverse complement strand
AGCACTCATCGCAATGATCTCCCCCGTCTTAGGATCCATAATTAAACCTGAGACCTGATCGGCTTGCCACTCTTGCCGAACTTTAACAAGTTCACCTTCGAAAAATTTCTGCACTACCGGCTCGATGGTTGTAACAATGTCTCCTTCATTATCGGACAAATTACCCGAGAGCGAACTCCCGATCCCCGAGAAAATCTCAACGAAGAAATTGGCAAAAGAGACATCCTCCTGACGCGAGAGAACTTTCTCATATTGACGCTCTAAGCCGTAACGCCCAAGGTAATCATCACCCTTATATCCCAAAAGGCCGACAACATGTGATGCCGAATTACCAAAAGGGTAAGAGCGTAACTTCTGTTTATAAATTGTCACCCCTTTAATCCCCAGTTTCTTGATTGCCTCGGCCTTGTCTTGTTCAACCTTGCTAGCAATCTCTTCGTAAGGGTCAGTCTTGTTCGCTGAGCGCTCCATAAAATCGGCTTCGTCGAGTTCAATAATTTTATTAAGTTCTAAGTAAGTGCTACTAGCGTTCTCTAAAATTCGAGGATTGATCGTCACCAGATAAGCCGTCTTCATACCGGCCAAAGCAAAAACCGAACCATCCTTCTTCTTAGCGAAGATACTCCCTCGGTCGAAGAGATTGGTGCTCGGACGAAGATATTGCCGATCACCCTTATCTCGATAATACTCCACCCTTACCACCTGAATGAAGAAGAGTCGGACCAAACACAAAATGGCAATTAGCAAAAAAGCTAACGCCAAAAAACTTATTCGTCCCCGAAGTTCTTTAGATTTCATTATTAGCAGCTAACAAACCGGCCGGTTGTTTGCGTGTGGCAAAACTAGCGCTACCCACGGCATCAATATAACCTAACTCACGGGCTAGATCCAAATTGATACTACTCATCTCACCTAGATAGTCTGCCTCCAAGGCCGAGACTTCGGCATCAAGCTGAACAATCTTCTCCTCATTGTCGCGACGAGCCGCCACCGAAGAAACAGAATTACTTAGTAGATACAGATAAGCCCCAGCCATTATGATTAGGCCAACTATCAGCGTCCATTTAATTTTGTTTCTCCAATTATTCATTTATTTTTTTGATTACACGCAATTGAGCACTTCGCGAGCGAGGATTACTTAATTCTTCTCCGCGGCTAGGAGCAATGGCCTTCTTATTGACCAGTAGACCTACACCCTCAGCTACTTTTTCTTTAAAAAAATTCTTAACGGTTCTCGCTTCTAAACTATGGAAAGAAATAACGGCGAGACGACCATTGGAATCTAATTTCTCCCAAGCACCGGCTAAACCTTCTTTCAGAGCTCCGATCTCGTCGTTAACGGTAATGCGGAGAGCTTGGAAAGTCTTAGTGGCAAAATGGGTCTTGCTATGTAAACGATTAGCTGGCATTACAGCCTTGACAATCTCGACCAAGTCAAAAGTTGTCTCTATCTTTTTGGTCTTCCTTGCTTCGACGATCGCGTGAGCAATCCGCCGAGACAAACGTTCTTCGCCATAACCGTAAATAATGTCGGCCAGACTCTCCTCGGCCCAAGTATTCACAATTTCTCTAGCCGTTAGAGTCTCCTCGGTTATCTCGGGACTTAGGGTCATCAGGAGGGGCTCATCTTTTTGGAAAGTGAAGCCTCGACCAGAAGAATCAAAGTGTTCGGAATTCAAACCGAGATCGAAGAGGATCTTATCTACCTTAGCTATGCCCTCCTTATCAAGCGCCGATGCCAGATAACGAAAATTAGTATTTATAAAAATTGTCTGACAAGGCACATTCCTAAGATTCTCCTCAGCTTTAGCTAAAAGGTTAGCATCAGCGTCAAGGCCAATAAGTAAACCAGTCTGACCCGTCTGCTCGGCCAGCTCTTTAGCATGACCACCGAGACCCAAGGTGGCATCCACGATTTTATCCCCCGCTTTAATCTGTAGTAGCTCAATTGTCGATTGTAAAAGAACTGGTACGTGCATACTAAAACATTCCTATCTCGCTGAGACGCTCGGCTAGCACGTCAGCCTGCTTCTCTACCTTATCGATATTATCCTTCCACTTCCTCTCATCCCAGATTTCAATTCGATCATTCAAGCCAACAACGACAACTTTACTCTTGAGATCAGCAAAATCCTTAAGATGGTCAGGAATCAAGACTCGCCCCATACTATCAATCTCTACTTCGAAAGCACTCCCAAGAATAAAACGAGAGAAACTCCTCGCCGCACTCTGAGTCATGGGCAACTTCTCAATCTCGACACTCACCTTCTTCCAACCATCGAGGGTATAAGCAAAAAGACAAGAATCGAGGCCTTTAGTTATGACGATCTTCTTACCTACCTCCCGTCGGAAAGAGGCCGGCATAGAAATACGCTTCTTATCGTCAATGGTATGTCTAAATTCCCCGATTAACATTGTCTTCTTTTGGGTTTCGGTGAGTTATGGTGTATCCCACTTCATCCCACAATGTGTACATTATATCCCACTACCTCCCAATAAACAACAAGCCTCCCCCACCTAAAACTGTGGATAAAGTCGCTCAGACTTGATTTGCCCAAAGAACACAGAAAATTCCTCACTCAAAAAAGCAGGCCTAGACCTACCCGATCTTGGCTCGCTTTTTTGTTACTTATTACTTTTACTACTTACTACTTCAAAACTTCCCAAAGTTTCGGGTCGCTCTCGCCATCAACTTTAAAAAGTGAGACACCTCTTAGACCGAGGTTCTTAGCCAAAGTAATTTTCGTCGCAATCGCGACACTATCAGAGAGGACAGCATAACGATTTTGGCCATCTTTATAATAGGCGAAGGATAATTCACCCGCCGTGTTACGCATCGGTGTCGAGCCAGTGCTCTTGGCTAGATCCCAAAAAGTTTTATAAGACAAAGCGCTCAGCTTCTTGTAATCATAAAAGGTCCCCTTATCGATCACTTGGTAAGCGTAACCATAATTAACCACACCAAGAATTGTTTTGCTGGGGGCAATTTCATGACTGGTGTAAGCGAGAACTTTTTTTACGAAGTCTAGATCCGCAATCGGAGTGTAGAGACCTAAACTTTTTTTGCGTCGGTTGAGGAGAATGTCGGCCGTCATTTGATCATAGGCCATGATCCGTACTTCATCACAATACCTATTCAACATCTCATAATTATTGGCATAATAAATCTTCTCGGGGATAACTAAGAAACGTGAGCTCGGAGGCAAACGGGGCTCGACAGTACAAGAAAGAATCTTTTTGTTTTTATGTAGCTCCGTGGAGAGGTCACGGATAAAAGCACCGAAAGTATAATAAACTTCGGCTGGTTTATTCTCATAATCAATATCAATACCATCGAGCTTTCCTTCGTTCACCAAAGCAATAATCTGCTTGATGTGAGTATCGCGCGATTTCTTAGTGGACATAATTTTTCTAATCGCCACACCGTCAGACCAGAGGATAGACGGGATAATTTTTATTTTCTTAGCGCGCGCTTCGGTCAAGAGCTTAGGCCAAGGATCTTGACTAATTCTCATCGGGTCCCAAATTGTGCCATCTGCTTTTACTTCATAAGAAAAAGGAAGGATGCTTGTAAGTTGATCTAAATGAGCCAAAGTCTCGGCCGTCGCCATCGTCTTCTTCCAATACGGCACCCACACCGAAAATTCCAGATCTCGAGCTTGAGAAATATTTGGCATAAATAATACCAAAAAGGTTAAAAAAGAGATGATCGTTATCTTGTCCACAGTTTTGTATAGTGATCGAAGTTGGACTTCGATCAATAAGGGTTATTTGTCCTTTGGACGCATCAGGGGAAAAATTTGGGCTTCGCGCGTGGACTTATTGGAGAGAAAAGCGAAGACGCGTTCACTCATACCAAAACCACAAGTGGGAGGCATACCATACTCAAGAGCCTCCACAAATTCTTCGTCCTTCATCTGGGCCTCTTCATCTCCCGCTTCGCGCAATTTGGTCTGTTCGTTAAAACGCTCCATCTGATCGAGAGGATCATTAAGCTCACTATAACCATTACCAAGCTCGGAACCGGCAATAATCGGCTGGAAGCGTTGCGTCTTACGCGGATCGTTCTCGTCTCTCTTGGCTAACGGCGAAATCTCAATTGGTACCCCCACCAGAAATCCCGGACCCGCAATTTGCTTGCGACAATACTTCCAGAGGTTATCGATCGCTCGAGTAATGTTGAAACCTTTTTTATCATAAGCAACTCCTAACTCATTTAACTTCGCTTCGATCTCTTCCAACTTCGCCGTCAGAACATCAATACCAGTCATCTTCTTAACGGTGTCACGAAAGTCGTAACGCTTCCACTTCTGGCCGAGATCCACCTCGAACTCACCAATTTTAAATTTAAGCGTCCCAAAAGTTTCTTCGGCCACGTGCTTATACATTTCTTCAACGAGTTGCATTCCTTTCTCATAATCAGCATAGGCCAAATAAAACTCCATCTGAGTGTAATCCTGGAGATGTTCAGGATCCATGCCCTCATTACGAAACTGACGTCCAATCTCAAAAGTCTTAGGGAAGCCAGCGACCATCAACTTCTTTTGCCATAATTCGCCGGTGGAGATACGAAGGTAAACATCAAGATCAAGAGCATTATGATGAGTAATAAAGGGTCGAGCATCAGCGCCACCAGTAGTATTCTCTAAGACCGGCGTCTCAACCTCAAGAAAATTTTTACTTAAAAGAAAGTTACGAACAGACTGCCAGAACTTCCCCCTCTTCACCACCATCTCGCGGACATCGTCATTGAGGAGGATATCTAGATAACGCTTACGGAAGCGCTCTTCGACATCCTGCAAACCTGACCACTGATCGGGCAAAGGACGTAAACTCTTGGCAAGAATCTTCCAACCCTCGACTTGAACAGTTTTCTCTCCCCTCTTCGTCACAATCAACTTACCTGCCACCTGAGCAAAATCACCAATATCAATTGTCTCAACAAAGAGATCGAAAGATTGACCAAGTTCATCCTCTTTCAAAAGAGCCTGGAGACTCTGTCCGTTATCAGAAAGATCAATAAAAATTAAACCGCCCTGCCGACGTAAAGCCATTACTCGTCCCCCAGTGGTAATCTCTTTTTCTTCTCCGACTAAATCGTCGAAGTTAGAAATAATTTCTGAGACAGAATGATTAATCTCAGTTTGCGATGGGTAAGGATTATAACCACTACTTCGCAAAATTCCGAGTTTCTTTAGACGTTCATTACGCAATTCTTCAAGGGAAGCCATTTATTTATTGGATATCGATAATTTTGTATTTAATCTCGCCTCTAGGTGTCGTGACAGAAATCTTTTCTCCTTTTTTATGTCCTAAGAGAGTTGAGCCTAAGGGCGATTCGTGAGAGATCTTGCCAACCGACATATCTGCCTCCTCGGCTCCAACAATAACAAATTTTTCTTCGGCGCCAGAATCTTCGCGCTTAGTCACAACTGTCGTCCCCACCTCAACCATATCAGCATGGTGTGATTTTATAATCTGACCATATTTTATCGTTTCTTCAAGTTCGGCGATGCGATCCTCAACATCAGCCTGCTTATCGCGAGCTTCGTGGTACTCAGCATTCTCCGACAAGTCACCAAGAGACTTGGCATACTCTAAATTCTCGGCAATTTTCTTGCGTTCGACAGTCTTAAGCTGTTGGAGCTCCTCTTTAAGCTCGTTGAATTTATCTTGACTTAAATAATGAGTATTATCTGCCATATCGGAAAGTATTATAGCAGACTGACGAGCTTATTTCAAATACTCTGGAGTATTCTCTGTCATCCAATCTAAGAGCTGACGCATAACCGCCGCCCCACCAATAATATTGTCTCGTGGGCCTCTCTCCATGACAACAACAAACGAGTAACGAGGGTTACCGTAAGGCCAATAGCCAGCAATCCAAGAATTAACATTAGCTTTGCTAATTCCGAGTTCCGCACTTCCGGACTTGGCCGCAACCTCAACACCAGGGGTGTTAAGCGACTGGGTTGAGCCGTCAGTCACCGTCTGACGCATGCCCTCATGGATAACTTTCCAGATGGAAGAATCAAGGGAAATATTTTTTTGGACAATAACTTGCTCTGGTGTGATCTTAAGAATAGTTGGTTTGATCATTTTGCCACTGTTGGCGATAGCAGTATAGGCCCGCACTAATTCGAGAGGAGTAATTTGTACGCCATACTGTCCGATCGAAGTATGATAAGTGTCGCCCAGGCGCCAAGGCTCACCGTCAAAATTCTCAGCCTTCCATTCCGGGCTGGGGATAGATCCCTCCGCCTCGCCAAAAAGATCAATGTCAGTCTTAGAATCCAAGCCAAAAATTTTGGCATACTCTCCAATCTTCTCAATCCCTAGGCCTGATTGCGAACCAAAACCACCACCGATAATGTAGAAATAGACGTTACAAGAGACAGCAATGGCTCGACGCATATCAACAACGCCATTATTTTTCCAATCTTTAAAAACGGTTTTTTGCGTTTTATCATAAGGATTAGGAACCACCAGCTCACCATCAGTAACAAATTCTTTGCGCGGATCAATAATCTTCTCCGCCAGAGCGCCGATCGCAACAAAAGGTTTGAAAGTAGAGCCGGGGGTATAAAGACCACTAATCGAACGGTTAAGCATATAATTATGATCATCAGTAAAATACTTTTTTATTGTCTCAGTATCGTGCCCTTTGGCCAAAGTATTGGAGTTGTAATCAGGATAACTAACCAAGGCAAGAAGTTCTCCTGTCTCAATATCCATAATGGCTGCCGCCCCACCAGCAAAACCTCGCTCGGTCGCAATTTGATCCATAAACTCATAGAGCTTAGTTTGAATTCTGTAATCAATAGACAAATGAATCTCCTGCCCAGGAATAGCCCGCTCGATAACGTGGTCCGAAACTTGTTCGCCCCGAACATTAACCTCAATAACCTGCTTACCTCTCTCACCCAGAAGCTCTTCATTAAAAGAACGTTCAACCCCATCACGACCCAAAAATTCTTCGGGATGATAAAGTCCGGTCTCAAACTCCTTCGCATTAGGGAAACTAACATAACCAACAATATGACCAAGGCCAGGAGTATCTAAGTAAACCCGCTTGAAGCCGGCAACATCCTCGGTTGAAGTACCATTGTCTGTCCAAGCTAATTCTTGACCAGTCCGATCATAAATATTACCCCGCTCGGCAAAAATAGTGGTAAAGTTCAAACTATTGTTCTTGCTTCGATCCGCATAATACTCACCCTCAACTACCGCTAGCCAGAAAGTTCGACCGACAAAAATTAAAAAGATGCCAACACAAAAAATAGCCAGACCCCAAAAAGCCGAGCGACTAATGGCTTGCTCTAAGTGCCCCTCAAACTGTTGTTCATCGTGACCAGGCAAATTACTCGCATCGACAAAAATCTCGTCTGGTGACAAGTCAAATTTACGAATTGATCTTCGTCGTCTAGTGAAAAACATAAAGTCTCTTCTTGAGCCACTCAACAATAGGAACAAACAGTAGAGTTATCAGAGTCAAATATAAAACCGACCCATCTAAACTATAA
>DAOTDH010000022.1:6814-8112 GCA_035453545.1 Minisyncoccota bacterium | reverse complement strand
GAGAGAGGATTTATGCATATTTTCATATTATTTATACCCTTAAACTATAACAAAAATCCTCTTTTTCCCCAAATATTTTATCCCCACTTAATTTGACTTTTAGATGGGTAGTAGTATAATGTAAGAACAAATGCCTTCGGGCTCGCCCCACCTTTGGTGGGGAGAAAAAAAGGAAAAACCGTTAAAGCAAACCTTTAACGGTTTTTCTTATAATCTCGAATATTTCTTGGTCAATAAACCCAATCTTGTTAACTAATCTTTTGGTATCAATAAGTCTAATTTGCGAAATAATAGCAAAAGCTTCGCGACCGTCAATTTTTCCTAAAGACACATGGTAGGGATTTTTCTTTACCGAAGTGGTTAATGGTACAATCAAACAAACATCTTTACTAAAACCACGCAGAATCAAAACCGGTCTTTCCCCCTCAGTCCCAGTTCCATCCTGTTCAAAACCAATATTTAATCCTAACGAGCACCACCAGACTTCTCGTTCATGATAAAGTTTAGTTTCGCCATTATTATGAATTATTTTTTTGCGATTATTCCACTTGTCAAAATCTTTATCCATAAGTTATATTCTAGCACAAAAACCCCGCCAGACCTCGGGCTCACTTGAGGTCTGGCGGGGGGGGTGAGGGTTTTTATAATTTCAATTTTGTTCAATTTTGGTAATTAGGCCGTCGTCGAGGCGGATAATTTTTTGAGCCAATTTACCATAGGGTTCTTCGTGGGTGACCATGACAATTGTCTGGCCGGCCTGGTGAAGAGTTAAGAAGATGTCCATAACCACCCGCGATGATTCATTGTCGAGATTTGCTGTTGGCTCATCGGCAAAAAGAATATTAGGCTTATGCGCAATGGCTCGGGCAATGCTCGCTCGCTGTTGTTCTCCACCAGAAAGCTGGCTAGGTAATTGATGAAGATGATCACCCAAATCGACTTTAACCAGAGCCTCAGTGGCAATCTTATAGGCCATTTTTTTACTCATCCCAGACATCAGAAGAGGGATAGCCACGTTCTCGATCGCGGTTAAATCGGGAATTAGAGCATAATCTTGGAAGACGTAACCAAGTTTCTCTAGGCGAAATTTCGTCTTAGCCTCAACACTCATACTACTGACATCATAATTATCAATAAAAATCTCGCCCGAACTAGGTTCATCGAGTAAACTCATCTGATACATAAGGGTACTTTTGCCCGCGCCCGACCGGCCCATAATCGCGACAAAATCCCCCGTCTCGACGCGAAGATCTATCCCCTTCAAGATAGAGACTTCTCGCTCCCCGTCTTGAAAATTT
>DAOTDH010000022.1:0-6804 GCA_035453545.1 Minisyncoccota bacterium | reverse complement strand
TTTTAAATTCTTTACTTCAATCATATTTTTATTTTAATTACGACCAAGGATAGAATCTAAAGTATTCTTTCGAACAATCATGCGCGCCGGTAAGTAACCGGCAATAATTGTTGAGACAATCAAGAGAGACAAACGCAGGAGTGAAGACGTTATCGGCGCAACCAAAATACCATCGCTAAAAGGGAAATTAATTGGATGAGCATTAAGATAAGGAACCATTACTCCATAGACAATAATTAAACCAAAAGCAGAACCAAGAATAGCGTAGAAAATGGATTGGAAAATATAAGATAACTCAATCGCCTGACCAGAGATACCGATCCCCTTCAGAATTCCAATGAATTTGCGACGAGTAATCGCATTGATAAAAATAACAATGAAAATTGTTATCGCGGCCACAATCAAACCAAGAGAACTAAAAATGTTACCGAGAATAGCAAAAGTGGTAATCATATCTTTAATGAACTTCGGTTCAGCGTCGGTGAACGTTTGAACTCGTGCGACTTGACCAATCCCTTGAGCAATCAAGGCATCACGTACGGCCTCAGGATTAGCCCCTGACTTCAATTTAATTGCAATTTCATTAACATTGTAGTCACCTCGGCCAATAAGAGTCCGCAACTGTGAAGCGTTCATATAAACTCGCATATTCGTTTCGTCAACTTTACTCTTGGTAATACCCTTTACGATAACTTCACGGACATTACCATTAATCGTTAATCTAATCTTTGTTCCCGCCGAGACATTATCTAAGGTGTTGAAGACAGCGCTCTCAATTGGGAAATATTGTTTAGTGAGATAAGAACCAAGCAAAATTTGATCATAGTCACCTGGGACAAGATAAGACCCCTCAATAAGAATATCAGAAATACCTGAGACCTTGTTCTCAGCAATAGGATCAATCCCCGCCACCGAGGCTGAAATGGTATTAAGAATCTCGTTGTCCTTATGTTGTAACTTATAATCCGCCTCAAGTTTGGCACTTTGCAAGTAACGAGGACTAAAGGCCTCAATTCTTGAATCTTTGTCTAAAATTGCCACTACTTCTGGGCTATTCTCGATATAAGTCTTGCCTTTAAGGGTTGAGATAAAAATATCGCTAGTATACTCAACCCGCACCGCATCAACCGCCCCTTGAATTAGCCCAACCAGAATACCCGATACCACCACCAAATTGAGAAAAGTTAAGGTCATCACGACCACAATCAGGACATTGGTCCAAAGGCTCGCCCGTTTTACTTGGCGGATGGCCAAAAATAAGCCCAAACGATAATTGATAAAAGAAAACATTTTACTTTGTTTCTGGGTTAAGGATAACCTTGTCGCCAACCTTAAGTCCGCTCACAACTTCAGTTAGACCCAAAGCTCCCGTCTCACCAAGAACAACCGATTGGTCTACTACCTCTTCACCAATTTTAAGTTTTACTATTTTTTGCCCATCATTACTAATAATCGCTCCGGAAGGAATGGCAATAGTGTCTGATTTCTCCAGGGAAGTGATAAGAAGATTTGCTGTCATCCCGGACTTAATGCGAGGATTCTCGGCCAAGAATTGCAATGTTGTCTTGTAAGTGGATATTCCATCTCGAATCGTCTCCGCCGGATCAATAGAGATAATCTTAGCCGAGAAGACTACAGTTGAACCGTAAGCATCAAGAGTTACTTCCGCTGAATTGCCAACCTTAAGATTGGCAATATAAACCTCAGGGATGAAACTCTCAATCTGGAAGAGGCCAACGCCATCCATAGCAACATTCGCCTGACCAGCAGTTACTAGCTCACCAACTTTGATATCAAGACGGGTGATAATTCCAGCAAAAGGCGCGTGTAAAAAATGATTCTCATAATCGTGCTCCTTCTGTGAGACAACTAATTTTTGCGCTTCTAGATTAAAAGAAGAATTTTTCAGGGTGTTACGGCTAGCGGTGATAGCAGTTAAATTATCACTGGCAATTTGGAGCCAAGCACCAATATTTGTTCTATCGGCAACAAGAACGCTATCACTAACCGTCCCAGCATTCACAAGATAATAATCATAAACATAATTAATATAAAGATTGGAATCCTTGGCCATTTGAGTTAGATTCTGCAACATCAAATAAGTCTCCTCGGTCAAATTTACCACTTCAATTCCTGAGATCGATTGACCAGAATTGCGATAATCAGCTAAGACTTTTTGGTATTGTTTCAGAGATTGATAGTAGCTAGTTTGAGCCTTAAGATGATAAGACCGAGCCGTATTATTGGGCAAATTAGAAAGGTAAGGAGACAATCGATAATTATCAAGAACATCTTTAAACCCGTTAATAACCACTGGAAGATCTAAGAAGACTTCATTTATTTTAGTTAAACCGTCCTCCTCATCTTTAGTTAAACCAGCAAGACTAGTAGAATCCTTATCTTCAATCATCTTCTTTAAATCGATCTTTGCATTCTCCAAAGCCAACCAAGCTTCGGTCGAATCAATTTCAGCAATTAGTTGTCCTGTAGCGATCCTTTGCCCAACAGACACAGGGACTTGAGTCACCCGACCACTCTTATTAAAACCAAGTTCAACACTCTTAGCCGGAATAACTTTGCCCGAGACAGAGACAGTTTGGACAAAGTCCCCAGCTTCGACAACAAGGATTTCTTCCTTACCGTTGCCGTTCTTGGCCCAAACAAAATAGCCAGCCACAAGAGCGACAATAATAACAATGAAAATAACGACCCAATAACTTTTTATTTTTATAACAAAATTACTCATGATTTATTTTAATCTTTGAATTTCTTGACTCCCAACCAAATTAGCACAACCAAAGCTAGGCCGAGGATAATCACCCGCAAATAATCGTCCATCGCCGACCAATAACGAACTGTCCCGATAATAAACGAGAGGATACCGCCATAAGATAGACCGGTCGAGATAACGAGATTAGAGGCTAAGGCGAAGCCAATAATCAGAGAGAGTAAACCCAACCCGAGCAAAACCAAAAAGATGTTGCGGTTATACAAGTTAATGGCCGTCTCAAATTCCTTCTGACAAGTGTAATTCGTATCACAATAACCTTGGCCAGTTATCACTGGTCGAGCTTCGCCGGTCTCATTAACAGGTACGGGGACAAATTTCTCATTAGGATTAGCATTCCACGCGCCACCAGCCTCCACACAAGCTTTCTCGCCTTCGGGTTGGATATTAACTTGCTTGGTCTGACAGAAATCCTCGAACTTCGGTTCGTCATAAACCAACTTGGTCGCAAAATGGAAAAAGAGATTGAGAACAATAACGATCCCAATAATAAGAGCCCATTTGAGCAAAAGGTTATTTTTCATATACTGTGATTATATCTTAAATTCGACAACATCGCCATCTTTGACGATATATTCTTTGCCTTCGGTGCGGACGAGGCCTTGCTCGCGAGCTTTGCCATAACTACCAGCCTTGATCAGGTCTTGCCAGTTAATTACCTCAGCTTTGATAAATTTGTCATAGAAATCAGTATGGATAGCAGTCCCGGCGACGGGGGCGGTGGAATTGGCTTTGATTGTCCAAGCCCGCGTCTCATCTTCGCCAGTTGTTAGGAAAGTGATCAAGCCAAGCATTTTGTAACTTTCTTTAATAAGATCGTTAATCCCATCGTCCTCCACGCCTAATTCTTTTTTGAAGACTTCTTTGTCCTCCTTCTCCAACTCTGATAACTCCCCTTCTATTTTCGCATCAACAATAACATAATTCGCTTTAATCTTACTTAAATAGTCAGATAACTCTCTACTAACCCCGTTAGAAGTAGCTGATTCATCAGCGTTAGTTCTAATGGGGCCGGCTTTTTTGTTTAGAACATAGAGAATTGGTTTAGCTGAGATAAGATGTAGAGCTTTAAGAATTTTAGTCTCATCCCCGCCTGCATCGCTATGCGAAGCATTGCGGGCAGGTTCGGTTAATAGGGTACTAGCCAATTGCCCGGCTTTGAGAACCTCTTCAAGCTTGAGTAAAACATTATTCTCGGCAACTTCTTCTTTGTCACCCCGCTTCACTTCGCGGGCAATATTATTCATCCTCTTCGTCACGGTTTGGAGGTCAGCCAGAATTAATTCGAGATTAATAGTCTCAATGTCATCGATTGGGTCTATCCGGTTAGAAACATGAGTAATATTAGAATCTTCATAGATACGCACCACTTCAGCAATAGCATCCACTTCACGAATATGCGACAAGAATTGATTGCCCAAACCTTCGCCCGCCGAAGCTCCCTTCACTAGACCAGCAATATCCACGAATTCAATCGCCGCCGGTATCCTCTTAGCAGATTTAGAAAAGTCAGCCAAAATATCCACCCGTTCGTCCGGCACCGCGACAATCCCCACCGCTGGATCAATGGTACAAAAAGGGTAATTCTCCGCCGGCACCCCCTTCTGCGTGAGCGCATTAAAAAGGGTCGATTTCCCGACGTTTGGTAACCCGACAATTCCGATTTGAAGAGTCATCCTAGGATTTTAACTAAAAAGAAGAAAAAAGGGAAATTATTTAATAATTCTTACAATCCCATTATCTGCATCAACTTCAACCATATCACTATCCTTAACTGAATTATATATTCCTTTCGCTCCGGCAATAACAGGGATTCCCAACTCTCTCCCCCTTATCGCAAGGTGGCTGGTAATGCCCCCCTCTTCGGTTACAATTGCAGCCCTTTCACTTACAGAAAGATGAGAAAAATCATCTAACTCAACAACTTTTGCAATAACAATTGACTCGGGAGGGATACGAGTAAAATCTTTCTTTTCATGAATTAAATAAACCTTACCCGTTACAGTGCCACCATTTACGACTCTACCCTTAAAAGAAATTTTATTTGTATCAACATTTCTCTTGTTATTTAGAAAAGAGACAAAATCTACAATCTCAGAACTCACAAAGACTGAATACGGTATTTTCTTATCCCAGTTCCAAGTCATTAAATAGCCACTTTGCCTTTGATTAATAATTTCAGAACTTACCCCCAAAGAACCGTTAAATACTTCCTGAATTTCTGCATCGGAATAATACCGCAAATTCACCCCAAATCTTTCATTTTCCTTATCTAAAAACTCATCAAATGTCTCTTCTAGTTCACTTTGAATCTCGTGAGTGCCTTCCCTCCACTGAATCAAAACTTCTTTAAAATTTCCTAAATCACCAACTGAGAGTTGCTCAAATGCTCGCTCGATTATCAAAGGAAAAACTTGCACACCAAAAAAATTTATAAAAATATTACGTAATTCTTGATATATGTCACTAGGATTATATTGATTGGTATCAAGTTTCTTTTTTACTTCTAAAATATCTTTTTCTACTTCTTTAGCTTGAATCAAAGAAACGTCTTTAAGTTCCTTAAGCCGGTTTGGATCTTCTGTGAACCTCTTTTTCATAAGCTCGGCAGACTCAGCGACCGATTTTTTGTCTCTAAACATTGAGACAATCATGCCTTTGGCGACGAAGACAGTATTATCTGTATAGAGTTTCCCAATATCTTCTAAAACAAAATCTGTAAATACTTTTTTATCACTCAACATAAATAAAGAAAAGAAAAGCAAAGAAGCTTCCCTGTCGGCAATATACACGTAATCTAATTTTTTTAAATCATCAAAATTCATGTATCTTTAATTATATCCTTCAATATTTTAACTGGAATTTGATAGGACTGCCCATTGTAAACCAACTTAAATTCATTGGGCCTCTCCGAGCTCATTGTTATGTTTATATTTTTTAAGAAACCAAGTTTCGAACCATAACCTGCTAGATTTTTTATAGAATAATTATCCTGGCCATGTTTTATTGTTAAAATATTTACACCCAATCTCTTCTCAATCTCGATGATAAATATCGCCATAAGGGGTCCGTGAGAAAAAGCATCAATCTCCTTCTTTCCCCCTTCTTCTTTCTGAAATACAATCTTTTCTAACAGCCACTCAACAAAATTGTGTAAATTTTCTTTACCACGAGGACTTTCGAGCCATAACTTAATAACATCCCCTTTCTCTTCTTCTGGCAGATTAGACGCAAATTTTACAAAATCGCTCTCAGATAACCTATCATCCACAGTGTGAACTACCGCTTGAGTACCATAAGCCTTATCTAATGCCCCTTGGTATTGAGTGGCTGTTTCTACTGCTCTCTCTTTAGAGGAACTAATTACTTCTCGCTCAATCGCCTGATCAAGAGGAATGCCTTCATATGCTTCTGTAAAATATTGTCCAGCCTCTTCTCTTCCTTGTTCTGATAATCCACCGTCAATACTCTTCTTTGCCCCATGACGAGTCAATGTTATCGAAAGAGAGTAATCTTTTGCCTTTTCATAGTCACCTGATTTCAAACCGATGTCTTCCATATTTATGTAATTATTATCTTTACAATCCCATTATCAGCATCAACTTCAACCATCTCGCCATCTTTAAGAACCTGAGTGGCAACTTTTGTTCCGATAATACAAGGTTTGTTCATTTCCCTTGACATAATCGCAGCATGAGAAGTCAAACCACCCTCGTCTGTAACAAAAGCTACCGCTTTGTTCATCGCTGGTAGATACTTAGGCATAGTCATAGCAGCCACCAAAACATCCCCTTCTTTAACCTTTGAAAGATCACTAGTGCTTGAAACAATTTTTACAATGCCTTTGACCCAGCCTCTGTTTGCTACTTGCCCCTTTATGGTATCTTCCGTCATTTCTGCTCTCCCAGATATCACCGATTCTTTATCCTCCAAAACTATTCCTAATCTTTCAAGGTTATCGGCCAAATTTCCAGTGAAGATCTTATTTTTATAGAATACAAACCCTTTTTTCCTAC
>DAOTDH010000021.1:898-8181 GCA_035453545.1 Minisyncoccota bacterium | reverse complement strand
TTATTGGGGGTTTTGCTCAAAAAATGTTCGAACTTCGTTCAAAAAACACCGCCAAGACAATTTAGTATCGGTGTGACCCGAGTGCTTATATTTCATTAATTATGCACGATTCAAACTTAGCAGCAGAAAGCAGATATTTTGAAGTTTACATTCAGCCGCTTTTAAAACACCCGAATAAGCGTCCCAAAAATGTAAGATATTTCTTTCAGCAAGGCTGGCTTGGTTGGAGACATTCTGTTCAACAAAAAGATCTTAAAGCAACAAAATTCATTGAAGGATTATGTGATCAGCTATATAAGGAAAATGAATCAGAATTTTTACAAGTTATCGGTTCAATAATTGATGTCGCTAACGACGCCGGTCTTCGAACCGAGCAAGCTGAAGAGGCACTTTATAATGCCCTGAAAAATTCTGAGATTGAGACGATATTCTCTTGCCAGTTGAACTTATATAAAACTCTTTTTGAGAGTGACTTTAGATTGTACGGAACAATTCCATATTTTTATCTATGCCAAAAATACGGTAAACTTCATGCGGTTCAAGATGCAGAAAAGTTTGTCGAGGTTTCTGCGGGTGAGAAATTTCAAACAATAAAAAATACTACTCTCTCTTTACCAAGTGGTAGCTTTTCAGATCTCGTATCCGGTTTTGATAATCATATACGTAATGCGGGTGCTGGACATGACAGATGGGAAACTACTGATAACAAGACCGTTATTCTTAAGGTAGTTGATGATAGAACCGGCAAAGAAAAGAAGCGTTATGAGTTTACACAGAAACAGCTAAGGGATATTTTACAAACATGTAGAGTTAATTTATGGGTTTTAAGAAATGGGCTTTTAATTTTCTTGGAAAATAATCCTGATGTTGAAGCAAAAATAATTAGTAAGCGTATATACAAAATTCGAGAAATTAAAGAGATAGCTGAATCTTTTGCAGTAAATCGCAGTTTTCTCTTGAAAGAATTTAAATTAGATAACGATAGAACGTTGCTTGAGATATCAGTTAAATATGACCCTCCAATTATTGGAAGAAGTGAGCAAATATTTTTCGGTACTGCAGAAGCCTACGATATCGTTCATCTGGAGGAATCAATCAAATACGAATACCAAATGCTCGATATCGTGAAGTGTTGTCTCATGCATCTTGATAAGAATAATATTCCTAAAATTATTGTTCATATGTTTGGATATAAAGATAAAAATCTTGGCACTGTAGAGTATAAACCTGTTGAATTGGCAAAACTTCTTATGGAAGAAGGTGATATTCAAATTCCAGTTCCTCATGAAGGAACAGTGCCTGACATTGAATGTAAAATTGATATGCCCGTGAGAGTACCCTATGGAAAGGGTGAAGTATACGAAAAGATTCTTAAGGAACAGCAAAAGAAAGGTTTTAAGGTTGATGAGAATTTATAAAAATTTATATCTTTAAATAAGTGCCAGTGTCTTATCCTTGTAGATTATCCTCGATCTCAGATTCGCTAACAATTCTCGCTTCTCACTTGTCGCTCCTTCTTTAAGAATATACTCGACATAATTATGGATGTCGGTTTCTTGAAAAATACGACAGAGAGAATTTTAAGGTTTTATTTAATGAAACTTTCTAACCAGCCATAAACAAGAGATCTTTTTATTTTTCTGTCTTTCACTTTGAACAAAATTTTAATTATTAAACTTAGCGTAAATTCTTTTAGATAAATTTGTCGACAGTCAGGCAGTGTCAAATTATATTTGCTACCATAACTCTCGAACAATATTTGACTAACTTCCTCTATGCATTTAGCTCGGTTAGAGGAGGCTCCACCATCGAGAGAACAAACCACTGTTTCAGGTAAGTAATACCCCTTTTTATTAGCGAGTAATATTTGGATTACCCATTTGTAATCAGAACAAATTTGGTAATTTTCATCAAACAAACCAATTTCGTCAAAAATCTCTTTTTTGACCACCATGGTTTGATGTCTAAACGGCATCCGAAAGAAAGCATGTCGTTCGTTTCCTCTTTTTATTGAATCTGGTTTACCTATTTTTGATTTAATAACTCTGTCAGCGTGGACAAAGTCTGCCCCTGTTTCTTTTATCTTTTTGATCGCTGTTTCTAAAAAATTGAAGTCGGTAAAATAATCATCGGTATTCATTATGTTAATGTAGTTACCCTTGGCCAATTTTACACCCTTGTTCATTGCCGGATAGATACCGCGCTTCTCTTCTGAGACAAGAGTGATCCAACCTTTTTGTTTGTATTCCTCAAGAATTTTAAGTGTGCCATCGGTTGAGCCATTATCGACGACAATGTGCTCAATTTCTGGAAAGGACTGTTTATGGACGCTCTCCATCATCTTACGGAAAGTATTCTCACGCTTCTCCGAGATTATATTAAAGCAGGGGGTGACTACACTAATCATACTAAAAGGTTAGCCGTTTTTTACAGATTTGTATAGAGCTAGGGCCGTATGTGAGATTACTTATCAAGTTTTTTATTTACAGTAATGTTAACCACTATCGTTATCCACCGAGTGACAACTAACTGATATCATTTATCCCCAACTTTCCAGTGATAGGGTGTGAAGTTAATGTGCTTCTTCTGTTATAATTAACTTGCCGTATGAGTAATTTGTCGACCACCAAACTGGTCAAACTTTTAACGCTATTTTGTAGTGGGGGATTTTTGCTGTTACTTTTTCTTCCTTTTGTTACTTCAGCTTCTGTTACCCAACAAATCAATTATCAAGGCAAACTGACTAATTCTAGTGGTACCGCTGTCGCTGATGGCACCTATGCCATGGAGTTCAAACTTTATGACGCGCTCACTGGCGGTTCTGTTCTCTGGACCGAGACCCGCACCGGCGCCGACGAAGTTACGGTCACCGATGGTCTCTTCTCGGTGATGCTTGGTTCAGTGGCGTCTCTTTCCTCGGTTGATTTCAATCAAGCTCTCTATCTCTCGATCAATGTTGAGAGCGACGGTGAGATGTCTCCTCGCAAGACGCTGGGTACGGTGCCTAATTCTCTTAATTCGTTGAAGTTCGACGGTCTGGCTTCCACTTCAGTTGCTGTACTCAATCGCGAGAATGTGTTTACGGCAACGACGACGTTAGGAAGTGCGAATGAATACATAAGAACTTATCTTAAACCTTATGGGGTTGATCCTAGCCTTGGTAGTGTCGTTTGGCTACAGGGTCGAGCCCTTAATAACTATGGTGGGGTTAGTGTCATCGGTATGGATACTGGCGTAATTATTAGAGATACTAATGATACGACTTATCTTGATCCGATTATTAATTTTGTTGATTCTGGTGATGCGAGTAAGATGACAATAGTCGCGGACATAGACAACGATTATTTAACTTTTAATGATGCGACAAAATATACTTTTGATAATGATGTCAGCTTTGGTGGTCGAGATGATATGTTGAAAAAAGTCTCCGATAAGTTAGTTCTCCCGTATAAGGTGAGGAATATTTATGTTTCTGATAATTATATGTATGTTGCCACTTATGCGAGGAATAGTGTTGATTCTTTTAGAATTGTTGATATTTCTGATCCCGAACAACCACGGGTGGTTGGTGGGGCGGGTTTGACTGGTCTACCCCTCTTAGACGCGAAGCGAGTTTGGGCTCTTGGTAATTACGCTTATATTCTTTATAATTCCGACGGTATTACTAATCCGTTTAGGATTATCGATATCTCTGATAAATCTAACCCCGTTGTCATTAGTGGTGAGAGTCTTAACTTTATGGTTGGAGATGCTTCACCTGGACAGCCCTTCTATATCGCTGGTCATTATGCGTATATAATGGGAGATACTAAGCTTTACATTATCGATATCTCTGACCCTTATAACCCGCGTTTAGAAAGTCAGTTAAGCGGTGTGTCTGACACATCTTGGGATATTAAGGTTGTTAGCGATTATGCTTACGTTTGTCATCGGGAGGTTGTGGGGTCAGATATTGCCCCTCTCTCGATTATTAATGTTCGAGATAAGAAGAACCCAGTCCTTATCGATAAACTATCTATCCCTGGTCTAACTTATGGTTGTTGGTCTTTGGATGTTGCTGGTCCTTATGTCTATTTGGGTATGGGGAATATCGGTACTGGTGTTCTTAATAATTTTCTAAGGATTGTTGATGTTTCCGATCCGGCTAATCCGACGATTCTTGGCGGGGAGGATATTGGTTCGGGTACCATCCCTCTTAGTGTTGATGATGGAGCTTTTAACTATGTAAGAATTGAAGGCCGACGTTTATACGCGACGACTTGGTATAGTAATTTTGTTGTTATGGATGTTGCCTCTTCGACTAACCCCACAATTTTAAGTAAGACTTATTTGCCTGATGATGGTCTTAATATCTCTGGGCCTTTAACTTTTGATTTTGTTGGACAATATGTTGCTATTGGTTTTGCTCCAACGACCGAGCCTTATGATATCGATTCTACTAATTATTTCCGGATGTTTAAGCTCCCTGGCATTGATTCTTGGGGAATTCATGCTGATGCCTTATCGACAGGGGCTTTGCAGGTTCTAAATAACGCGGTCTTCAATCAACGAGTTAGTATCTGGGATGGTCTGGAAATCGGAACCGGTGGCATTTATACTCAAGGAACATTTTCTTCTATGGCGACAACTTCGGCTAACTATTTTGGTGGTTCTGTTGGAATTGGGACGACGACGCCAATCTATAAGCTTAGTGTCAATGCCTCCAATACCACCGACCATCTCTTCCAAGTGGCCACCACCACCAACCAAAACATTTTCACTATCAATAATGATGGCATCGCTCGCTTTGGTAATGACATCACTGTCTCGGGTACTGGTACTTCAACTTTTGCCGGAAATTTGAATGTTACCGGCAATATTGCCAAAGATGGTACCAATTATACTAACCCTTCCTACGTCTTCGATTGTTATCTTGATGGAGCCTGTGAGAATTATCAATTTACTCCTTTCTCTGACGCGGTTGCTTATATGAAGGAGAACAAGCATTTGATCAACTTGCCCGATATCAACGGAGTCTATTTCTTAGAAGATCGTCAACGCCTGCAGACTGAAAAGTTAGAAGAGATAATGATCTATTTGTCGGAATTGCGAACCGAAATAGACAGTTTTTCTGGCCTATTTGCCGGCTTCTCGATTGGAGAGGATGGGACTTTAGTGATTAAGAATATTCAAGCCGAGAAGCTTTGCCTTGGTGAGACTTGTCTAACCGAAATAGAATTGAAGGCTCTTCTTAATAACTCTAATATTTCACCCGTCATTGTCACTCCGATCGAATCTGCTCCTAGCGACTTGGTTGAAGAAGCGACAACAACTGATCCCGTTGTTCCTGATGAACCAGAACCTGAGCCATTCATTGAACCCGAAATAATTTCTGAACCAGTTGCGCCTGATCCAGTTTTAGAACCAGTTGCGCCTGATCCAGACCCAGGTTCAGAGCCAGAACCTGATCTGGTCGTTGATTCGCCTCCTTCGGGAGCAGAATAATTTTTGTTTTAGTTGTCCACATTTTTAAAGAGGTTTCTTCACTAAGGGGGAATCTTTTTTCTGTTATAATGAATAGATAAATGTTAAAACGGAAGACCCTTAAACTGGTCAAACTTTTAACACTATTTTGTAGTGGGGGATTTTTGCTGTTACTTCTTCTTCCTTTTGTCACTTCGGCTTCTGTTACCCAACAAATCAATTATCAAGGCAAACTCACCGATTCGTCTGGTAATGTGGTGGCCGATGGTACTTATGCCATTGAGTTTAAAATTTATGATGACCCAACCGCTGGCAGTGTTCTTTGGACCGAGAATCATACTGGAGCGAACGAGATTACCATTACCGACGGTCTCTTCTCGGTGATGCTAGGTTCCATTACCTCACTCTCTTCCGTTGACTTCAATCAAGCTCTCTATCTCTCGATCAATGTTGAGAGCGACGGTGAGATGTCTCCTCGCAAGACGCTGGGTACGGTGCCTAATTCTCTTAATTCGTTGAAGTTCGACGGTCTGGCTTCCACTTCAGTTGCTGTACTCAATCGCGAGAATGTGTTTACGGCAACGACGACGTTAGCGACGACAACTATATCTTATCTTTCTAATGATCTGTCAGTGGGTGGAGGAGTTAGAGATTTTACCTATCTTCAAATGTCCACTGCTAATGCTACCACGACCGCTTATGGCGTGGCCTTGGGCTACCAAGCACAGTCAACAGGAGCTAACAGCGTTGCTCTTGGTTATCAGTCTATCGCCAGTGGTTTAAGGTCTATTGCTCTTGGGAAAGGAGAGGCAACGGCAGCGGATGCAATCGCTATTGGATACAATGCGGCTGCTGCTGGTGATACATCTTTGTCTATTGGTGTAAGTTCTTGGGCTCAAGGAGATTATTCATTCGCTTTAGGATATCTGGCACAGTCGCCTGGTGAAAATTCAGTTGCTATTGGTCCAGGTTCTTATTCCCCTGGATATGAGTCGATAGCTTTTATTAATAGCAGTGCCGAAGCAACCAGCTCGGTGAGCTTTATGGGGGCTCAAGTTAAAACTCCCTATACTTTTGGAATTAATCTTGATGGTACTACGCCAGATATATACGCTACTTCAACCTTTTATATTGCCAATGGAGATTTTTTTGTGGAAGGTACAACCACTCTGGGAAATCTCTTCAAAGTTGACCCAACTTCAACGACTAATAAATATCTAAAAACTTCACTGCTTGACCTCACTAGCTCTGGTCTAGGCGATTTGGGCTATTATCCAATGCTCTCAGGTTATTCGGATGGGACATTCGGCAATATTACCATGCTCGACAACAACGTAGCTATCTATGATACGAATGATGATGACTTGGAAACTATAAGTTTTGTCGGTAACGGTATCTCTAGTATTGGTTCAATCGAATACGACAACTCAAGTCATAGCTTTGCGTTCAAAGATTTGCTAACTGATGCGAATATCACTGTTACGGGGAATGTTGGGATTGGAACAACGACACCTGCTTATAAATTGACGGTTAATTCAACTAATGGGACGGATAATTTATTTCAAATTGCTACCACCACTAACCAAAACATTTTCACGATTCAAAATGATGGGGTCGCTCGCTTCGGGTCAAACCTTGTTGTTTCTAGCACTGGAACCTCGACCTTTGCTGGAGGGATTAATCTTACTTCTGGTTGCTTGGCTATTGGAGGTGTTTGTCTTACCGGGGGGGGTGGTACTTCGCAGTGGATGACGGCGGGGAGTGATATCTATTATACGACAGGCAAAGTTTCGGTGGGGACAGCAACCCCTTCAGCTAGT
>DAOTDH010000021.1:0-888 GCA_035453545.1 Minisyncoccota bacterium | reverse complement strand
GAGCAGATTTTGTGCCTAAATTAACACACATTAATTCAACTTATTTTAATGTTGATGGCGCAGAAATTTCCGCGTTATTTGTTTCCGGTAAATATGCTTATATCGGGACTAAGGGTGACGCGGGGGATGTTATCGAGGAATTTCAGATTTTTGATATTTCTGATCCTTATAACCCAACCAAAGTTGGTGGTCTTGATCTATCTAGTACTGTTTATGGCACCAAATCTATATTTGTTAGGGGTGATTATGCTTATGTGACTATTGGAAGTGCTAATTTAATTGGAGATTCCACTGAGTTTGTTGTCCTTGATATCTCTGATCCTTATAACCCGGTTTATGTTGATGGGGTTGAATTAGGTGTGACTAACCTTTACTCTGTCGATGTCCAGAAAAATTACGCTTATATTGGGGTTTATGCAAATAGTGGGACGGATAGTCTTCGTGTTATTGATATTTCTGATCCAGAAAATTTAAGTTTAGTTGGAGGCTATGATGGAGGGACTTGTGGTTTTAGAAGAGTTAAAGTTTATAACGATAAGTATCTTTTTGCGGTTGGTGACGCTAGTTGTGTTGGCTATGGAGCGGCTCAACAAGGGTTCATCGTTTTTGATATTTCTGATCCTTTAATACCGACTCCGGTGGCTGGTTATAGTAATGGTTCTAATGATTTCGATTTTGATATCTCTAATCGTTATCTTTATTTATTGTCAGCGACGACAACTCCTAATTCTGATTTACAGATTTTGGATATTTCTTCTACTACTAATCCGACAGTAGTTGGCAGTGGGATTGATACTGGTCATGGCACTGTTGAAGGTAGGGTTAGAGTTTATGGTGATTATGTTTTTGTGGGCAAGACAGATGATCCTAGCCTTTCCGTTTACAATG
>DAOTDH010000020.1:0-8489 GCA_035453545.1 Minisyncoccota bacterium | reverse complement strand
TGGCCTCAAGATATTTCTCATAAGAACCATGGGACTCAATATGCTCGGGGGAGATATTGGTGAAGATTAGTCCATTAAGATCAATAAATTTATGACGAAAAGTTTTGGACCCTTCTGAGGTCATCTCTAAGACAGCATAATCACATTTAGCCGAGACAGCTTGGCGGAGAAACTTCTGCATAAACATTCGGCCAGGCATACTCATCTTATAGAGGTTGCGAGTGATTTTGTCACCTACTTTGAATTGGAGAGTGGAGGTGGTAGCTACCTTGTAGCCGGCTGTCTCCAGAATTTTGGCCAAGATCTCGGTGGTGCTGGTTTTGCCCTTGGTCCCGGTGATGGCAATAACTTTGATTTGGCGTGAGGGGAATCTATAAATTATCGCTCCGGCTAAGGCTAAGGAATAATGATAAAAAGGCTGGAAGAAAGAAAAAACGCTTTTTGGGATAAACTTTTTTAAAGTGTCTAAAATTTTTTGCATTATGATTTTAGTTAACTATTTATGATTCTTTGAACTCAAATTTTTAAGCGCGCGCTTAACTTTGTCGCCCGTATCGGTAATCTCGGCCGGGATTTGGCGCAAGGCCTCGCGCGCCTCCCGGTTGGAGTAGCCTAGAGCCTCTAGCGCCATGATCGCCTCGGCTTCTTGGTCGAGATTAGTTCCTTCGCTTTCGATAACGCCAATTTTATCCCGCAGTTCAAGGACAATTTTCTCGGCAATCTTCCTTCCGATCCCTGAGACTTGGGTAAGGTAGGCGGTATTGCCCGAAGCGATAGCTTGTTTCAAGGTGTCAGGCGGGGCCAAAGAGAGGATAGATAGAGCTCCCCGAGGCCCAACGCCAGAGATGCTAATTAGGAGTCCGAAAAAATCTAGCTCGTTTCTGGTCAAGAAGCCATATAAATCAAGTACATCTTCCCGCACGACCAAGTGGGTCCAAAAGGTTAGTACCGACTTGTCAGCTTTAACCTTGCTTAGGGTGTCGGTCGAGATAAAGACCTTATAGCCAACCCCGTTAACGTCCAAGATAATAGACCGGTTATCGGCAAAGGCAATTTTCCCCGTGAGTTGACCAATCATAGCCTAATCATACACCAGCGAGGTGCCCCCTTGCAATTACAAGGGAAATCTTGTATTCTTTCTCTGTATGCCTATAATCAAATCAGCCAAAAAAGCTTTGCGCGGGAGTAAGCGCAAGAAAGTTTATAATGATCGTCGCAATAAAGCCATGAAAGGGGCGATTAAGAGTGTTAAAAAATTATTGGTCGAGAGCAAGGCCAAAGAAGCTCTCGCTGATCTTAAGACCGCCTATCAAGCTATCGACAAGGCCGCCAAGCGGGGAGTCATCAAGAAAAATACTGCTTCTCGTAAGAAATCCCGCCTCGCCAAACTTATTAAGAAATCTGCTTAAACTAAAATAAAACCCGCCAGACCTTGGGCTCACTTAAGGTCTGGCGGGTTTTATTTTAGAGCAGTTTTTATTTGTGGCATTATGTCCTCCCTCGCACAGGCCCGCCTTCGTTTAAGATACGGACGGGTAAAAATCGAACCTCGATTATGGGCTCCGCAAGCTAGCGTTCCCCGCCCGAACGCGCAGAACGCAGTTCGATGCGGGCGGGTATCCATTAAACTGTTATCGATTTTGTCCTCCCGGCAGGAATCGAACCTACATTGCCAGCTCCGCAAGCCGGTGTTCTATCCATTAAACTACGGGAGGGTACTTCTGGATAATTCTAAAACCCTAACACATTTTTCTTAAAAACCCAAGGTGTCGAAGATTACTTCGGAGAAGGTCTCAACATGTTTCTCTTCTTCACCGTACTCGAGCATTGTTTGGCGGACCTGCTCTGGCTCATACCCAATAATGGGAATATGGATATTGGGAACAAAGAGACGACGGTAGTGGAGGATTAACCGAGCGGGTTTTTCTTCGGTCTCTTCTTCAACCCAGAAAGAATTGATCTTTTCATAGGTAAAAAGTTCTTTGTTTAATTGGACACCCTTTTTGTTTATTTTTACTAACAATTTGGTATCAGTAGGGCGACGTTCGTGATAGTAGAGAGAGAAAGCGCCGAGGCCGATAATTAGGGCTAAGAGGATATTACCAAAGAAGAGAGAAATAATTATTGAGAAAACGGTAATTGCCCCTAAGGCCCAAAACCAATCATCGGTTCGTTCTATTGGTATGTTACTATACGATTCCCATTCTAAAAGAGGTTCACTCATTAGGGTAATTATACAACCAACCTTGTTTATAGTAAAATCATTTTTATGAAATGGTACTTCGCTTCAAGGATGAGACACAAAGAGAATCTTGCCAAAGTTGTGAGACAACTTGAGTTGCAAGGAGAAAGCGTGATTTCGGATTGGGTTCATGAGGGTTCGCTAAAGCCTTATCATGAGAATTTAGAAAAAGTTCAGAATTTAGCCAGTCGAGCGGTATCTTCTCTGCTAGATACGGACATTTTCGTTTTAATTAGTGATCCTGAGGGAACAGACATGTTCGTGGAGCTAGGTGTTTGCCTAGCTCGAGAGGGGAGTTCTCTGGATGGTGTTAGACTCTATATAATCGGGGAACATTCTAAGCGATCGCTCATGCAACTTCATCCTTCGGTTAAACATTTGAAAAATTTCGAGGAATTGTTCGAAGCCGAGAAAATCAGCTGTGAGGGTTTTATTTTCCCTGATTTCTGTTAATATTCTTGTTGTTGATAGGGAGGGGTGCTTGAGAGGCTGAAAAGGTCGGTCTTGAAAACCGAAATACCCGAAAGGGTATCGTGGGTTCGAATCCCACCCCCTCCGCACATACAAAAACGTTCATTGTTAGATATTGTAAATGATCTTAACCTTTATACTGTTTATCGTCTTTGATTCATTTTAGTCATGAAAGAAAAAGATATTATTGATTTAATAAAATCTGATCAGTGGATGATGGATGTTATTAATAAGGCAGAAAAACTTGGTCTAAATGATTGGGTTATTGGAGCTGGTTTTGTTAGAAATAAAGTTTGGGATTATTTACATAATATTGAAAGTCAAAAGACCGACGTCGATCTAGTTTATTTTGATCCAAATGGTAACAATGAAAAAGAGGACGAAATACTCACCGAAAGACTAAAAAAGGAAACTGGTATAAATTGGGAAATAGTGAATGAATATTATGCGCATTTTTGGAATAATTTTAACCCGTTTAAATCAACTGAGGATGCCATATCTACTTGGTGCGAAACAGCAACAGGGGTGGGTGTGACGATAAAAGACGGTGAATTAATACTAGTTTCGCCCCATGGTATTAATGATTTAGTAAATTTAATTCTTAGACCATCGCCAGCTTTTATAAATAAGATTAATTTTGTAAAAGAGAGGATTGAGAAGAAAAACTGGCTAAAAACGTGGCCTAAACTTAAATTGAGTCCTGAACTTCAGTAAATGTTGTTCTAATTTTACTCCATACCCTCTGTTGATAGATTTTGATATAATGGTCTTATTACTTATGCGTTACCTAGGAATTGATTATGGTCATCGGAAAGTTGGTCTCGCGATTAGCGATGAGGCAGGCGCTTTTGCTTTTCCTTATCAAGTCCTACCGAATTTTTCTCAAGACAAATTAATCGAGAATATCAAAGATATTATTGCTAAGGAGAAGATTGATAAGGTGGTGATTGGGGAGTCTCTTGATTTGTCTGGCGAGGTTAACCCTGTTCAGACAAGTATTCTTCATTTTAAAGAAGCACTGGGAAAAGAAGCAGGTTTAGAAGTTGTCTTCGAGCGAGAATTTTTTACCACGTGGGAGGCGAAGCGAATTATTGATGAGAAGCAAACTGACAAACAAACTGATGCCCGAGCGGCGGCCCTCATTTTGAAATCATATTTGGATAAAAGTCCTAGATAGATTTCTCAACTTAGACTATAATTAGAGAGATGACTCAAGATCTTCTGCTTAAATTTTTTCCGGTGCCGAAATTTTTGTCACGGCCAGCAATTGGATTAGATATTTCTGATCGCTCTGTTAAATTTATGGAGTTACTTAAAGAGGGAGATAAATTTAAGCTCGGTCGTTTTGGTGAGATAGACATTCCAATTGGAGTTATCGAAGAAGGGGAGCTTAAGCAACCAGAAGTTTTTCGTAAAATTCTTCTCGATCTTAAGGCGAAGTGGCATTTTTCTAATTTTTTTATTTCTTTGCCTGATGATCATTCTTACACTATCCATCTTGACTTGCCAGCCCTCAAACCAGAAGAGATTTATGGAGCGATTGAATTACAAATTGAGGAATATGTTCCTCTCCCAGCTTCAGAAGTCGTCTTTGATTACGAGGTTTTACCTCAAAGTGAGAAGACCAAAGACTTGTCAGTTGGAGTAATGACCTTTCCTTGTAAAATGGTTGAAAGTTATCAGGAGATCTTTGCTTCAGTTAATCTTAATTTGCTGGCCATCGAGACTCAAGGGGGAGCCTTAACTCGAGCCCTTTATGAAGCTGACAAAAATTCTAATATGGTAATTGTCGACCTAGGACGTAACCACACGGCAATTTTCTGGATTCAGAGTGGGGTTGTTATTCGAGCAGCCTCGGCTCCAGTCGGAGGGATGGCCATTACTCATAATTTACAAAAGGCTCTAAACATTGAGTTTGAAGAAGCTGAGAAAATTAAAATTACTCAAGGACTATTACGATCAGAGGCGAATAAGTTAGCTTTCGAAGCAATGATCCCTGTTATTTCGGCTATTCGTGACGAGATAGAGCGACACACCACTTTCTGGTTTGGGCAGGGGGAAGATAAGGAGGTTAAGCTTGAACAGATTATTCTAACTGGGGGTCAATCATCCTTACCCGGATTTGCCGAGTACCTAAGTACTCATATTGGCTGCCCTGTTGTTGTTGGTAATCCTTGGGTCAAAGTTTTTCCGGCAGGAGAGACAGTAGCTAATCTATCTTTTAATCAAGCCTTACGTTATGTGACAGCTATTGGTCTGGCTTTGCGTAATTTTATCTAATTATTTATGGCTAATCTTCTAACAATCGAAGCTAAGAAAAAAAATATTCACGACCGGCAATTGCGCCAATTGGTGGTCGTCTTGGGTTTATTGGTTAGTTTGTTTTTGGTTGCTCTAATTTTTAATTTGGCTCTTTGGTTGAATTTTAATATTCAGAAAAGACCTCTTAGTTTAAAATCATCTCTTGCAGATAGTTCGGTGGTGATGGCCGAAGAATCACTGGCTCGAGATAAGATTACTCAATTGGCTAAGTGGTGGACGAAGTCTAATTGGTCGGTCGCTATTGCCAAGATCGAAGAAGTTCGACCTGCGACGATAAAAATTTACCAAATTGCCGGTGTCTTTACCGAGAAAGGTCAAACCTTAACCATGATGTTGAACGGTCAGACAACTAGTCGGCAGGATTTGGTTAAGTTTACTGACGATCTTAGGCAAGATGACTTCTTCAGTGCCGTTGATTTGCCTATTGAGAGTTTGTTGATTGGGAACAATGGACAATTTAGCATCAACTTAAGTCTAAGAAATCATGATTAAGAACAAACTAGTACAATTGGTTATTGTTTTAAGTATAATTAGTCTCATTATTATTATTCTTTGGGTTTCTTTATTTTTCTTAATTAAACAGGACAAAGAGTTTGTCGTTAGTCTAAATGAAAGTACACATCAAGGATCAAAGATCGTCAGTGGTTTCGTTCCTCTTAATAAAGACAAAATAGAGAAAATTAATCAATATTTTCTTACTGATAAATCAATTGTTAAATTTATCGAAGAGTTGGAGCAAATAGGTAAAGAAGTTGGCGTTAAGTTGGTGATTGGTCAACCCGATGACAAAGCAACCGAGCTTCAGTTGAACTTGTCGACGATGGGAACTTTTTCTCAGACGATGAAATTTCTCCAGAGTCTCGAGAATTTGCCTTACGCCGGGAAGATAGATCGTCTCGAATTGAGAAAAGGAGAGCTCGACTGGCAAAGTGTCTTCATATTAAGAGTCCTTAAAGATAAAAAATAATGTTTAAGTGGTTTAAAAAATTTAATTTATCTAACCCCGCTACTTTTTGGCGTTACGTTGTTATTGCTTTTGGTGTTGGATTGGTCATTGTCTTCGTTGGTCAGACGATATTTCTTTTTATAATGAGTGAAGTGGTATCGGATCAATCAGCTTCTTCTCTTATCGATAGTTCTGATGGGGGACTAGACCCGAAGCTAGTTACCAAGTTGGTAGGAGAGATTAATAGCCGACCCTTACGATTAGCCGATATCTTGGCTACGACAACCCCCTTTGTTGACCCGAGCCTATAAATATTGTTATATTTTAGAGGTTCCTTAAATTGCTAATAGATATTGCCCCTGTAGTTAAATGGATATAACTGCGGACTTCTAAGCCGTTATTCGAGGTTCGATTCCTCGCGGGGGCACTACAAGTTGACTTTTTCCTTTTGTTTTGTAACTCTTTCTTTGGAGTTTGTATTCTTTTGTAATTAACCTCAACACAAAGGAGAGAAAATAATGGCAGAAAAAAGAGTTTTGCTTCTTTCGCCGAATCCTATTGATTTTCACAACAATGAAAGTGGCGGGAGAGAAGGAGATGAGGGTGTTCGAGTTTTTGTCGCCCAAGGCAAAGCCTTCGAACATCTTGCTGATCCCATTAAAGTCATAAGAAGAGTCTGGAACAAGGTCGAAGAGGGAAAGTTTTTTCCTATTGATTTAGCCGTTGTCTTTCTTGGTGACGACAATAAGGACGTCTGTTTTAGCGTGGGGAAACTTATGGAGCACAAAGTTTCTCCCGACCGAGTGATTTTTGTTTTTTGTTTTTGTCGTGAAAGTTTCAAAGAACGAATTCTCGAAGAGAATGGCTATGGGAGTTCTCGTGTTATCAATTGTGATTGCGGTGGCCATCAAGAGATGGGAAAAATTTATAGGCAGGCAATGTTGGGGATTTTGCCCTAACATTGGAGTGACGATACCCTCGGTCGAGTTTCTTGATCGAGGGTATTTTATATTAGTAAAAATAAGTAAAACGTGTTATAAAAGAGGATGTCCGGGCGTTTAGCTCAGTTGGTTAGAGCGTCTCGTTTACACCGAGAAGGCCAGGGGTTCGAATCCCTTAACGCCCACCTTGTTAGAAGATTCTAAAATAATATATGAAGATGATAACATCTCGGTAATAAATAAACCGGCGGGTTTGCCTGTGCATGGAGATGGCTTTAATCACGACCGAACCCTGGTTGACTGGATCCTTGAGAAACATCCTGAAGTTAGCGAAGTGGGTGAATCGATGTTTACTCAAAAAGGGGAGGAGATTAAGAAACCGGCAATTATCCATCGTCTAGACAAAGAGACAAGTGGGGTAATGGTTTTAGCTAAGAATCAAGAAACTTTTCTTTTTATAAAGAGTCAGTTTCAAGCCCATGAAGTTAAGAAGGTTTATCGAGCCATTTTGTCGGGCAATGTCAATTTGTCTGTTGGGGAGGAGAAGGTCTTAGATTGGCCGATTGGTCGGAGCAAGGCTGATCCGCGCCTGCGGGTAGCTCGCGCTCACGGTAAAGGGAAATTGCGAGAAGCTTCGACGACTTTCCATCTTTTAGAAAATATTTGCACCAACTATGCTTACGTGGAGGCTGAGCCCCAAAGTGGTCGGACACACCAGCTTCGCGCTCACTTCAAAGCTTATAACCACCCAATTATTGGTGATAATTTGTATAATCCTAAAGATGATGGAGGGGGAGCAATCAGACGAACAGCTCTCCATGCTTATAAAATAACAATTAAGCTTGTTGGGGGAGAGGAGAGGACTTTTGTCGCCCCTCTACCTAATGACTTTGTTGGAGCACTTGAAAAACTAAAAGCTTCGTGTTAAACTGCTTCGCGTTATGACACAAGCGACACAATTCACAATTTCTCCCGTCGATATGGCTAAGCGCCAGAAACTTGGTATTAAACCAGGCTGTACGGTTAAGGTTTGGCAGAAGGTTCCTGATAAGGGAGGCAAGTTTCGCCTGCAGGCTTATGAAGGTTTGGTTATTGCTTGTAAACACGGCACTGAAGCGGGTGCCACTTTTACTGTCCGTCGCGTGGCTTCGGGTGTGGGGATGGAAAAAATATTTCCTCTCTATTCACCAATGATTGACCGAATAGAAGTTCTTCGTGAGGTTAAGGTTCGTCGTTCTAAATTGTATTATATTCGTGAGAAAGCGGCTCGGGAGATTCGTCGCCGTATGCGTAAGATTATCCCTGGCCGTAAGGAAGATGACGAATTAGTCGAGATGGTGACAGCCGGGGTAGAGATCGAGCCAGTTGTTGAGGAAGTAGAAGAAATTACTCCAACCTCAGAGACTCAAGAAGAAGACACTCCCGAAGAAGTAAGAGAAGGGGAGCCTGAGACAAAAGAATAAATAAAAAAACAAAACCGGCCGTTGACTAAAGTCAACGGCCGGTTTTTCTGTGCGCGGGAGAGGACTCGAACCTCCACACCATTGCTGGCTCTACCACCTCAAGG
>DAOTDH010000019.1:0-8765 GCA_035453545.1 Minisyncoccota bacterium | reverse complement strand
GCCATATGTTGCTAGTTTAATCCTTAAGGTGGTTCCAAGCTATTGAACCATTACGCCTAGTTTCCAGTCTTTGACTTTTGTGTTATAATCGCTCTACCACCCTAGGGGCAAACCCAAGGGCGTTTAAATGTGTTTATGGAGGAAAATAAAATAAAGATTAGGGGCGCACGTACACACAACCTCAAGAATATTAGTTTAGAGATCCCGAGGAATAAGCTTGTGGTTTTTACCGGCCTCTCAGGTTCGGGTAAATCAAGTCTTGCTTTCGACACAATCTTCGCTGAGGGCCAACGTCGTTATGTGGAGTCTCTCTCGGCTTATGCGCGTCAATTTTTAAAGCAATTACCTAAGCCAGATGTCGATGAAATCACTGGGCTCTCGCCAGCGATCTCCATCGATCAGAAGTCCCGTTCGCATAACCCTCGTTCGACGGTGGCTACTATTACTGAGATTTATGATTACTTGCGAGTACTCTATGCTCGGATCGGTCAACCCTATTGTCCGGTTTGTGGGACCAAGATTGAGAAACTTTCGCATGAGGAGATTGTTAATTTTATTAAAGAGAAAATTGCGGAAGCCTCCGAAGTTAGGCCACGAGCGAAAGAAGTCGAACTTCAAGGAACCCGAAGTTCGACTTCGGGAGCAAGTGTCACCCTCTTGGCCCCAGTCGTCCGTGGTCGTAAGGGTGAGTATTATCAACTCCTCTACGATCTAATTGACAAAGGTTATTCGGAGGTCCTAGTAGATGGTAAGCGTTATAAATTGCGGGAGCGAATAGTCCTAACTAAGACTAAGAAACATGATATTGATGTGGTAATTGATGAAATCCCTTTAGCTGATCTTGGGAACTCAGAGGTTAAATCTCAAACAGCCTCAAGAGGTTTAACCTCGGGGAAAGAGAAGGGTCTTAAAGAAGCTGTCTTGGCCATCAAGATTGATTCGGCCAATGAACGTCTTACTGAAGGAGTTGAACGTGCTCTTAAAGAGGCTGAGGGCTTAGTTAAGATTGTGATTGGTAACGAAGACTTCCTCCTTTCTTCTAAATTTGCTTGCCCCAATGACGGCTTCTCTTTCCCCGAGATCGAACCACGTCTTTTCTCTTTTAATTCTCCTTATGGAGCTTGTCCGGCTTGTCATGGGCTTGGGACTAAGCATCTCTTTGGCGACGAAGTTTGTGAGGAATGTCAAGGAGCTCGCCTTCGTCGCGAAGCGCTAGAGGTTAGAATTGGTTCTTCTGGACAAGCAAAAAATATTGTTGAGGTTACTAATCTCTCGATTGGAGATGCTTATAATTTTTTTACCAAGCTCAAATTAACAGTTAAAGAGAAAGCGATCTCCGAAGTTCTTCTTCGGGAAGTTGAGTCTCGTCTCAAGTTCTTGCTCAATGTTGGTCTTGATTATATCGAGCTCAATCGCCGAGCCGATACTCTTAGTGGTGGCGAGGCTCAGCGTATTCGTTTGGCTTCGCAACTTGGGTCGCGTTTAGTGGGGACACTTTATGTGCTCGATGAGCCAACTATCGGCTTACATTCTCGTGATAATGATAAATTAATTAAGACTCTCGAAGAGCTCCGTGATCTTGGTAACACTATCGTGGTGGTAGAGCACGACGAAGATACTATTTTTGCTTCCGATTACCTCGTTGATATTGGCCCGGGTGCGGGTATTCATGGTGGACATGTGGTGGTGGCGGGCGAGACCGAGAAACTTCTGACGAGTAAAAAGAATGATTACAATTCGCTCACCGTTGACTATTTGCGTGGTGATCAAGAAATAGCTATTCCTGAGAAAAGGCGAACAAGCGAGAAAGGGGTAATAAAAGTTCGTGGTGGAAAAATTTTTAATATCAAGAATCTTAATATTGATATTCCTCTCGGTAAGATGGTGGCGATTACTGGTGTCTCGGGTTCGGGTAAGTCATCTTTTGTCTATGAAATTCTGCACAAGAACTTGCAGGGTCGTCTCGAACGCCGTTATCGAACGAATGAACTTTTTAATTGTAAGGAGTTTGCGGGTTCAGAATACCTTGGTCGAGTAGTCATGATTGATCAATCACCTATTGGTCGTACTCCGCGATCTAACCCGGCTACTTACACCGGGGCCTTCACCTTTATGCGTGAATTATTTGCCTCTACTTCTCTGGCGCGGGCTCGTGGTTGGAAGGCGAGTCGTTTTTCCTTCAACGTGGCCGGTGGGCGCTGTGAAGCTTGCCAAGGTAATGGCGAGGTGGCAGTGGAGATGCACTTCCTTCCAACGATTTTTGTTCCTTGTGATGTCTGTAGCGGTAAGCGTTACGAGAAGGATACACTAGAAGTTCTGTATAAGAAAAAAAGTATCTATGATGTTTTGAAGATGACCGTTGAGGAAGCTCTGGATTTCTTTGCGGATATTCCCGCTATCTATGATCGTCTCAAGACTCTTAATGAGGTTGGTTTGGGCTATCTTGAACTCGGTCAATCGGCTACGACTTTGTCTGGTGGTGAGGCTCAGCGAGTTAAGATTTCGTCTGAACTCTATCGTCCCTTTACCGCTCGGACTATTTACATCCTAGACGAGCCGACTGTTGGTCTACATTACGAGGATGTAAAAAATCTCAATGATATATTGCAAAAATTAGTGGAGAAGGGGAATACTGTCGTAGTTATTGAACATAATATGGAGGTTATCAAGAGTGCTGATTATGTTATTGATATGGGGCCTGAGGGTGGTCTTGGCGGTGGCAATATCGTCGCTAAGGGTACGCCAGAGGAGGTGGCTTATGCTCCTGGTTCTCATACGGCCAAGTATCTCAAGCGAGTTCTATCTAGAAAAATAAAACCCCGTTAGATCGTTCTTAACGATCTAACGGGGCACGGACTGTGGGCTTCAACTGTTATTTCCTCCTTAAAAAGTGAGGCAACCAACTTGACCGCTTTGGTTTACCTTTCTTCTTGGGGGGGACGTTTCCGTTTTGAACTATCATATCCATCGGGATTTCTGTTGTCCATCTCGGATGGTCGTAGTCTGCGAGGATAACGTAGTAAAACTCGTCCTCGACCCGTTCTTGGTCAATGCATATCCCGGCAATTATGAAGGGACCTTTTGTTTCGAAGATCTCCTTTCTTCTCCCGTCGGGGCTAGTGAATTCGAGACGGGTCGCGTCTTTCAGAGAAAAACTTTCCCCTGTGTAGTATTGTCGCCGTTTTTTCCCAGGTGGTGCCTGAGTATTAGTGGTCATTGGAACCTCCTTTCTAAAGGCTGACCTTTTTAGTTGAACTACTTCTACCTTTGTTATATTATAGAAACAATGGTTAGTCAAGACCTAAAGAAATTTAAATTGCCAGATAGCCCCGGAGTTTATAAGTTCTATCAAGGACCGAAACTTCTCTACATTGGCAAGGCAACCTCCCTTCGCGATCGAGTGCGGAGCTATTTTGCTGGTGATTTAGGCGAGACAAGGGGCCCGAAGATTGAGCAAATGTTGAAATTAGCTAACAAAGTGGATTGGCAAGAGACCGATTCTGTTTTAGAGGCTCTTCTCTTAGAGTCGAACTTAATTAAGAAGTATCAACCCAAATATAATTCACGAGAGAAGGATGATAAGAGTTATTGGTATGTAGTTATTACCAGAGAAGATTACCCTCGTGTCTTACCTGTTCGTGGTCGCGAACTCTACAATCTGGGGATAAAATCCCCAAAAACTCTTATTTGTTCGAAGTCCAACTTCGAACAATATGGACCTTTTCCTTATGCAAGCGAGATTAAGGAAGCGTTGAAAATTATTCGGAGAATTTTCCCTTATCGAGATACTTGCTTGCCCCGTGGCGAGCCTCAGCGAGTTTTACGGGGTTGTTTTAATCGCCAGATTGGTCTTTGTCCTGGTATCTGTACGGGTGAAATATCTAAGAGAGAATACCAGAAAAATATCAGGAATATTAAGTTATTGTTCTCTGGTAAGAAACAAGAAATAATAAAAAAGCTAGAGCGAGAGATGAGAGATTTAGCTAAGAAGCAGAGCTTCGAGAAAGCTGGCCAGATTAGAGATCAGATTTTTGCTCTTAATCATATTCGAGATGTCGCTTTGCTTAAAAATAGTGAATTTGGGCGAAGTCGCATTTCGGGCTCACTTGAAAAACGACTTCTCACAAATGCACAGGCAGGCCTCGAGGAGAGTCCTCGGGGTGCGATCTCAATTAGAATCGAAGCTTATGATATTGCACATTTAAGTGGGAAGAAAACGGTAGGTGCTATGGCTGTCTGGCAAGACGGTGAGATTGATAGAAGTGCTGGTCGTAAATTTGAGTTAAGAGGGGGGCAATCTCAGCAAGCTAATGATCCAGCCAATCTAAGAGAGATTCTCGGACGTCGTTTCAACCACCCTGAATGGCCGTGGCCAGATATCGTCGTGGTGGATGGAAATCAGGTACAGATGAGGGTGGCGGAAGGGGTGATTTCGGCTGTTGTGCGAAGTCGCATTTCGGGCTCACTTGAAAAACGACTTCTCACAACAGTTGTTGGGGTAGTCAAGGATTCTAAGCACAAAGCTAGTAAAATTATAGGAGATTCTAAAATTATTCATGATTACCACCGAGCAATTATTGAGATCAATGCTGAAGCGCACCGCCTAGCGATAAGTTATCACCGGAAAAAGATGCGCCAAATTATCTAGTTGTGGTAAAATATAGATACTATGTCGTGGCTATCTTTTGTCTTTATTACAGAGCCTAGCTTTTGGATTTTCTTCGTTCTCTTTTTTGCAGGAGCTTTCTGCCTTGGTTATTATTGGCAAGGCAAAGAAAGTCGAGTTAAATTACTTATCGAAGAAGCTAATTTTAGGACCAAGCAGATTCTTGAACTTGAGAAAGTTAATCAAGAATTAGAGAAGAAAAACAGAGAGCTCTACGCCAAAGAGCTGGAGTTAACAATGGCCAATAGCCACCTCCAGACACTAGAGCAAGCCAAGTCCAAGTTTATCTCAGTAACAACCCATCAATTGAGAACACCGCTGGCGGCTGTGAAGTGGACGTTAGATATGGCGGCGAAGGGTGAACTCGGTGTTGTTGATGAAGAACAGAAAAAATTCTTGGGTCAAGGTCTCTCCAGCGTTAATAGGGTTATCTCGATTGTGAATGATCTCTTAAAGATTGATTCTATTGATGCCTCGCGTGAGGAATATAATTTTGAACCGACAGACATCGTGAAGTTGCTCGATGATGTCTTCTTTGAATTCAATAATCAAGCTTCACTGAAGAAGATAAAGTTGGTTATTAAGAAGCCGGTTAATGTTCTCCCTCATGTTGATATTGATGCTGACAAAATTCGTATGGTTTTAGAGAATTTAATTGATAACGCTCTTAAATATACCCCCGTGGGTGGTCAGGTTACTGTTCAACTCTCAGATGCACGAATTAATAATGTGGAGGGAGCTTTGGAGGTTTCTGTCTCTGACTCGGGTATTGGTATTCCCTCCGGAGAGACCAGTAAAGTCTTTCAGAAGTTCTTCCGAGCCACTAATGCTATTAAGAATGAGCCCGATGGGTCTGGTTTGGGTCTCTTTATTGCTCATGATATTATTGAGAAGCATAATGGTTCTATCTGGTTTAAAACTGGTTCTGCTTCTGGTCAGGCGGGGACCACTTTTTCCTTTACTTTACCTTTACATCAAAAAAAGTATAATTAGGGGTAAGTAGTAAAAGTATTAAGTAATAAGTAATTAATAATTTAATTCAATCCCGTTAGACGGGATAAATAAAAAATATGGCAGACAAAAAGAAAGTTTTTATAGTAGAGGATGACGAATTTTTGCGTTCTCTCACCGCCAAGAAACTTGAGAATGACGGTTACGAAGTAGTTGTGGCTGTCGATGGCCCTAGTGCTATCACGGCTATTCCTGAGAGTGTTCCTGACCTAATTTTTTTAGATCTTTTGCTTCCTGGCGGCAAAGATGGTTTCGATGTTTTAACGGCTGTCAAGGCTGATGATAAAACGAAGAATATCCCCGTTGTCGTCTTCTCTAATCTTGGTCAGAAAGAAGATATTGATAAGGCCAAGAATTTAGGGGCTGATGATTTCTTAATTAAAGCCAACTTCACCTTAGATGATGTGGTGATGAAGATTAAAGATATCTTAAAATAACTTACGCGATACTAATCTATGAATGTGTACGAATACTACGAATAAAAAATAATGTCGTTAATTAGAGTTGGAATTTTGCGTGGAGGAATAGGACACGAATATGAAGTGTCGCTTAAAACTGGTGCTAGTGTGATAAAGAATCTGCCCGCTGACAAATATCAGCCGGTGGATATTCTTATTACCCGAGATGGCACTTGGCATGTTGGTGGCCGACCAGTCTCACCCGAACAAGCGATTCGGGGAGTGGATGTTGTTTTCAATGCTCTCCATGGCGAATTTGGCGAAGATGGTCAGGTCCAACAAATTTTAGAGGCGGTGCAGTCACCTTATACAGGTTCGCGGGCCGTGGCTTCGGCTCTCGGGATGGATAAGCATAAGGCTAAAGAAATTTTCAAAAAGGCGGGGTTCAAAGTGCCTAACGGTGTCGTGGCAAAGAGGGACCATCAAGCTGATGTTGAGGCTATTGCTTATGATGCCTTCCAGAAAATATCGCCCCCGTGGATTGTCAAACCAGTCGGGAGTGGCTCGTCGGTCGGCTTACATCTAGCTCGGACTTTTCCTGAGCTTGTCCAGGCTTTAGAAGCTTGTTTCAATATCAGCGATCGAGTTTTGGTGGAAGAGTATATCAAGGGTAAGGAAGCTACTTGTGGAGTAGTAGAAAATTTCCGTAATAAAGATCATTACGCCCTCTTACCAATAGAAATTGTCACGGCTCCTAATAAGAAATTGTTCGATTATGAAGCTAAGTATGGCGGGGAGACTTCAGAGATTTGCCCTGGGCGCTTTACTCGAGAGGAAAAGGCGGAATTAGAACGCCTCGCTTCAGAAGTGCACAAGGCTCTTGGTCTTAGACATTACTCACGCTCTGATTTTATCATTTCGCCCCGCGGGATCTATGTTCTGGAAGTTAATTCTTTGCCTGGTTTAACAGAAGAATCTCTTATTCCTAAATCATTAAAATCAGCCGGCATCCCTTATGATCATTTTCTTGACCATATCATTACTCAAGCTCTAAGTCGACACTAAAAACAATTCTTATCGTCAGTTAAGGGCCTTCTCCTTGACTTTAATTTTATTCGCGTTATTTTGTCTAGAAGTTATCAAGTAGCCCTTATTATTTATTAAGATAAAATTTCAAATATTATGTTAAAGAATTTTTTAATTATTTTTGGCTTAATTTTTCTCCTAATTCCAATCTTTAGAATTGAAGCAATAAGTGTTCCAATTGTCACTTATTTTTTAAATGAAGTATCTAGTGACGTTACATCTAACCCTCTGACTGACCCTATTAAACTTGGTTTTCTTGCCAGCGGAAATATTGAAGATTGGGTTTCCCTAAAGATTGAGAATATCGCTGACCCTAGTATTTACAAGAGTTATCGACCTGGTTCAGACTGTGATGATATGGATAGATGCGAAGAATTTTGGGATGGTAAAATTTCGGCTTCTGATAAAGTTTTAGCTGACGGTATTTATAAAGTTGTCATCCATATTAAAAATATATCAGATCCTACTTTTGATTTAACTCTTACTTCCCCTTACACAATTACAGTAGATACTTCGGTTCCTTTTTCTGATACCACCGCTCCACTTATCACCTTGCTTGGTGAGGCTCTTGTTGATTTGACAGTAGGTGATACTTATTCTGACGCTGGAGTTACTGTTATGGATGACATTGATGGTGATCTAACTGCAAGTACTACAGCAATTACAGTAACTGGTCTACCTGTCGATACTAGTGCTAGTGGCACTCAGTTTGTTGTCTATACTGCCACTGACTCTTCTTCGAATTCCGCCTCGACGACAAGAACCATCAATATTAGTGACTCCGCTCCGGTTACCGCCCCGACGATTGATCCGGTGCCATCAGTTACGTCCCAAAGCAGTGGGAGCACTGGTTATGTTCAAGATATCTCGCTTTTGTTGGCGAATCCTTCGGCTGGTCAAGTGCTCGGCGCGAGTACTAGTCGAATAAGTGAAGAGACAAGGCAGAGAAGACTAACCCATCTTAGGCGAAGACTTTTGGGGATCAAGCGAGAGTTGCTTTTATTAGAACGCCCAGAACTAAAAGAGATAATATTGGCCGAAGATCCTCTTGTTACCCTGACGACTGCGTCTGAGACTTCTTCGACTGCAACCGCAAACACTTCAACTGATCCAGTTAAGAAACCTTTCTGGAAGTTCTGGTAGAAAAATATAGTTAATTACAAAAACCCCCACTGTAAGACTAGTTTTATGGTGGGGTTTTTAACTTCACAAAACTTATAGAATTTGTTATATTATCAGACGTTAGGGCCATTAGCTCATTTGGTAGAGCGCTCCCATGGCATGGGAGAGGTGACCGGTTCGATTCCGGTATGGTCCACTCGATTCGTTTCTCGATATCTCTCGAAATTCACTCGTGGTAAACCACCTCGACTCTTCGCTGTGTTGGCACTGCTTAAGTTTACTGGTGCAGTGCAAGCACTACAAGAAACAACAAACCCGCTCCGCGACGACAACGAGAGTGTTGCCTGTCTTGGGAACGGGTGTTCAGACAGAGATCAAATTGTTTCCACTTATTCTGGCGATTGCCATTACCTCTTCTTTGGACAGAAGCCCAATCTCCAGAGCCATTCTTAAGAGAATAGCTTCATCGGACAATTCGATCA
>DAOTDH010000018.1:0-8787 GCA_035453545.1 Minisyncoccota bacterium | reverse complement strand
GGTGTAATCAATTCACCCGTGATGTGAATGTTGTCGCCGGGCATTACCATTTCCACGCCCTCTTCAAGTGTGCAGACACCGGTAACGTCAGTGGTCCGAAAGTAAAACTGCGGACGATAACCGTTGAAGAATGGGGTATGACGACCTCCCTCCTCCTTAGTTAAGATATAAATCTCGCCAGTAAATTCAGTATGAGGAGTAATAGAACCAGCCTTGGCCAAAACTTGACCACGAGTAACATCCTCCTTCTTAAGACCACGCAAGAGAATACCAGCGTTGTCTCCAGCCATACCCTCATCAAGTTGCTTGTTAAACATCTCAATACCAGTAATGGTAGTCTTGGCAGTATCCTTAAGACCGACAATCTCAGCCTCTTCGCCAACCTTTACCACACCGCGCTCAATACGGCCAGTAACTACGGTACCGCGACCTTCAATTGAGAAGATATCTTCAATTGGCATCAAGAATGGCTTGTCAACTTCACGAACAGGGTCAGGAATAAAGTCATCCATCGCTTGAACCAACTCAAGAATCTTCTTAGCCCACTCATCATCAATACTAGTAGCAGATAAGGCCTTAAGAGCCGAGCCACGAATAACAGGGGCGTTGGCACCATCATACTCTTGCTTGGTTAGAAGTTCGCGAACCTCCTCCTCAACCAAATCAATAAGCTCTGGGTCATCAACCATATCGCATTTGTTGATGAAGACGATAATCTTAGGCACACCAACCTGGCGAGCCAAAAGAATGTGCTCACGAGTCTGAGGCATAAGACCATCAGTCGCAGCGACAACGATAACAGCGCCATCCATCTGAGCGGCACCAGTAATCATGTTCTTAATATAATCGGCGTGACCGGGGGCATCAATATGAGCATAGTGACGCTTAGGGGTGCCGTACTCGGAGTGGTGAAGAGCAATGGTGATTCCTCGAGCCTTCTCTTCAGGGGCGTTATCAATACCATCAACACCTTCGACACGAGAGGTGTAACCTTGGTCTGCGGCCAGACTCAAAGTATGCAAAATCGCGGCGGTGAGAGTGGTTTTGCCATGGTCAACGTGGCCAATAGTACCAACGTTAACATGTGGCTTAGAACGATCAAATTTTTCTGCTGCCATATTTTTACTTAAAATTAACGATTAATAATAAAAACAAATTAAAAAAACAATGCGCGAACGCAACTCTTATACTACCAAAAACAAAAGATAAGTCAATAAATGGGACCAAAAATCAACAAACCCCCGTTTTACGCAAGCGCAAAACGGGGGCAACAACTAACAATAAAACGTCCTTTTCCCTTTTAGGCTGAGAATTAAGGGTTCAAAAGGGTCAAATCTTCCCGCTTGAAGAAGTGAGCCCAACCACCTTTTGCCTCTTCCAAAGACGGCCCTTCCGATCCAACCAGATAGACCCGATCCGTCCGGCCATCTTTCAGACGACCCTCCAAAGGGATGCCCATGATATAGGGAAACTCTCCCCCATATTGGCAGTCCCAGTCATAATCGTCTTCAATAATGAATTCCTCCGAGCTACCCTCATTTGTCTCAATGTGATAACTCCGAATCCCTTCTTTTAGCTCAAAGACTGGAAACACTTCCCTCTTCAGTTGATCCCGAAAAAAGAAGGTTTCGTCATCCTGATAAACTTTATCACCTACGACGATCGGGTTAACCAGAAAAACAAAGTCACGGACCACCCCTGTCTCCACCGGGTATGATGGGCCACTAACAAGCGAGATGATCTCATAAGTGGGCGTGTCAGGTTTCTTGAGTGTCCAGACCCCCTCTAGGGTTTCGGTCAGGATTACCTCCGCCAACTCCGGCACAATCAAGGCTCGAGGAGACGATTTTGCCACTGAGACGCAACCGACAGACAACCCGCTCAAAACCACCGCACAAAATACCAAAACTACTAACTTCTTCATAACGAAATTCCTTTTTTGTTTTCCTCTAACTCTCAAGCCACACATATGGCCGAGAATCTTTAGGAGACTTTTACAACATTCAATTTCTACTCTCAGTAGAGCATACCAAGATCAGTTTGTCAATTAGAAAACCCCCGCAAAACTTGTTATTTTGCGGGGGTTTTGTAGAATTTTTAGACTTTATTTGCGGGCTTCGATAATAGTCTGAGCGACCGAGTTAGGGATAATGGCGTACTCGAGGAATTCCATTGTGTAATTACCACGACCCTCGGTCATAGAACGGAGAGTGGTAACATAACCGAACATCTCCGACAAAGGCACTTTAGCGTTGATGACCTTAAGATCCCCTCTCTCTTCCATCGCTTCAATTTGGCCACGCTTCGAAGATAAGTGGCCAGTGATGTCACCCATAAATTTCTCTGGTACCACCACCTCAACCTTCATAATAGGCTCAAGCAAAACTGGTTTGGCGCGACGAGCGGCATCTTGCACGGCCATCGAACCGGCCATTTTGAAGGCCATTTCAGAGGAGTCCACTTCATGATAAGAACCATCGTAGAGCTCCACAGAGACATCCACCATCTCGAAACCAGCTGAGATACCACGACTCAAACCTTCGCGGATACCCTTCTCTACGGCTGGAATATATTCACCAGGGATAGCGCCACCCTTAATATTATTGATAAATTCAAAGTTCGCTTCACGCTTCACATTCTTAGCAATTTTCTCTTCAGGATCAACATGTTTCTCCATTGGTTTAATACGAATACGAACATGACCATACTGACCCTTACCACCAGACTGCTTCACATATTTGCCTTCAGCTTCAGCGGGAGCAGTAATAGTCTCTTTATAGGCCACCTGAGGCTTACCCATATTCGCTTCGACATTAAACTCGCGCTTCATACGCTCTACCAACACGTCTAGGTGTAGTTCGCCCATGCCGGCGATAATGGTCTCCATCGTCTCCGGATCAGACTTGATACGGAAGGTTGGGTCCTCATCAGACAATTTCTTAAGAGCAATACCCATCTTCTCTTGGTCAGCCTTAGTCTTTGGTTCAATCCTCATCTCTACCACCGGCTCAGGAGACTTAATGCCTTCGAGGACAATAGGGAAATTCTCATCACAGAGAGTATGGCCTGTTTTAGTATTTTTCAAACCAACAATCGCCGCAATCTCCCCGGCGTAGACCTCCGGCACTTCTTCTCGGTGATTAGCATGGAGACGGACGATACGGCCAACGCGTTCTCTCTCTTCGTTAATGGAGTTATAGACATAAGAACCAGACTTCAACATTCCCGAATAAACTCGGAAAAATGTTAATTGCCCGACAAAAGGATCCGCCTGCATTTTGAAAGCAAGAGCTGAGAAATGTTCATCATCAGAGGTCTTGCGAAACTCTTCTTCGCCAGTCGTTGGGTTGAAGCCATGAATAGGTGGCATGTCTAGAGGACTAGGGAGATAATCAACGACAGCATCAAGCATAAGTTGCACACCCTTATTCTTAAGAGCCGAACCACAGAGAACAGGGAAAATATCATTAGCTATCACCGCCTCACGCAAAACTCGCTTAAGATCAATCAGAGCAATCTCTTTGCCATCAAGATAATCGGTCATTAGGGCTTCGTCGTGTTCGACAATTCGCTCGATGAGCTCAGCTCGAGTCGCTTTAGCATCTTCAAGATATTTCTCAGGTATCTCTATCTCCTTCATATCTTTACCAAGAGTTCCCTCGAAGAGGTAACCTTTCATCTTGAGGAGATCAATGACGCCCTCATGTTCAGAATCAACACCAATCGGAAGTTGAATCTTGACAGCCTTCTTAGACAAGCGGTCAAGGATGGTTTGGAAAGATTTATCGAAAGAGGCACCCATACGGTCTAGTTTATTGACAAAACAGAGACGAGGGACATTGGCCTCATCCGCATAACGCCAGTTGGTCTCAGATTGGGGCTCCACGCCAGCCACACCGTCAAAGATAACAACGGCCCCATCAAGGACGCGCAGAGAACGCTTCACCTCAACAGTGAAGTCAATGTGGCCGGGGGTATCAATAATATTAAGACGATGTTTGCGTTCGATATTGTTGTCATCATAAGTCGGAACCCAAAAAGCAGTCGTGGCCGCCGAACAGATAGTGATACCACGCTCGCGCTCTTGATCCATCCAATCCATAGTCGCCTCGCCCTCGTGGACCTCACCAATCTTGTGCGAGACACCGGTATAATAAAGAACACGCTCGGAGACAGTTGTCTTACCAGCGTCAATATGAGCGATGATACCAATATTACGAACTTTATCGAGCGGATAGTCGCGGGCCATAATTTGTTGTTTTTAAATTAATATTAATAAAATTTAATAATTAAAAGCTTGCCGTGCGAAGTTGGACTTCGGGCTCACTTGAAGTACAACTTCTCACAACAAGCCCGAAGTACAATTTGTCTTATTTTTTGCGAGCCAGAGCGAAGTGGGCAAAAGCACGATTGGCCTCAGCCATACGATGCACATTCTCACGCTTCTTGATCGCTTCACCTTCATTTTTGTAAGCACCAATTAATTCATCGGCTAGTCTCTCGGCCATGGGCTTGCCTTTCTTCCCCTTAGCCGCCTCAATAATCCAACGATAAGTTAGTGCTAGCTTGCGCTCTGGTCGAACTTCATGAGGAACTTGATAATTGGCCCCACCCACCCGACGAGAACGAACCTCTACTTGGGGTGAGACATTACGAATAGCGGTCTCGAAGACTTCAAGCGGATCTTCCTTAAGTTTCGCCTTAATGATATCGAGGGCTTCGTAGACAATAGTGCGAGCCACATTCTTCTTGCCTCGCTCCATTATATAATTAATAAGCTTCTCAACCTTAAGGGATTGATACTGATGATCGGGCTCCAGTTTGACTAATTTTTTAGTTGGTCGTCGCATGATTATTTTGAACTATTTTTTCTTGGCATCAGCCTTCGGACGTTTATTACCATAGAGAGAGCGACCCTGGCGACGTTTCTCTACGCCCGCGGTATCTAAGAGACCGCGAACAATATGATAACGAACACCCGGAAGGTCCTTCACACGGCCACCACGGATAATAACAACAGAGTGCTCTTGCAAATTGTGACCCTCACCCGGAATATAAGCGGTCACTTCCATCCCATTGGTCAGACGCACACGGGCAATCTTACGCAAAGCGGAGTTTGGCTTCTTCGGAGTCGTGGTCTTAACCTGCAAACAGACACCACGCTTGAAAGGAGCAGGGTAAAAAACGGGCTTATTTTTAATTGTATTAAAACCGCGCGCCAAAGCGACCGTAGTCGACTTGCGCTTAACCGTCTTACGAGGCTTGCGAATTAATTGATTGATTGTGGGCATAAAAGGTAATAAATAAGCTCGCCTAAGCAAGCACACCCTACTTTAATACAAAAGCTTATAAAATGCAACTAAATTACACCCCCCCACCCCCGCCAGACCTCAAGGGAGCCCGAGGTCTGGCGGGTTTTGGTAAAATGCAACTAAATTCCCGTAATCAGATAGTAAATACCAGTGACGAGTTTGTCGATAATAATACCGGCACCAAGAATTACGGCCAGGATTACAATAATCTGATAACGTTGGAAGAATTGGGCCACTTTAGAGCGGTAAGGGAGAAACGAAAAAAGGATGGTTGACCCATCAAGGGGCGGGACGGGAATAAGGTTAAAGAGGGCTAGCATAATATTGATAAAAACAACCAGTGAGAGAAGCGGAGTAACGGTCGGGCCCAGCAAAGCCACGGCCACGCCAGTTCGAATCAAGAGACCGAAGACTAAGGCCAAAAAAAGATTAGAGAGTGGGCCTGCCAAGGCGACATAGGCCGGACCATATCTTCCCGCTTTAAGATTATAGGGATTATAAGGCACCGGTTTAGCCCAGCCGAAGACTATTCCCCCAGGGAGTAGTGCCAAGACCAGAGGCACAATAATAGAACCGACAGGGTCGATGTGTTTAATTGGGTTCAGGGTTAGACGCCCAGCCATTTTGGCCGTTGGGTCACCCAAAATATAGGCCATATATCCATGAGAAACTTCATGGACAACAACGGAGATGACCAAAACAGCCAGAGAAAAGATAAAGCTAAATGAAATAACACTCATTTTGATTTTTTAGTTTTTAGTAATTCGTAGCATTCGCATTATTCGTAGATTCGTATCATGATATTGCAAAATTAACTACATAATGATAGCATGTAACCACTAATATGAAAACTTGTTTAATTTGCGACAAAGGTTCCCAAATGGTTGGCGGTTACTCCAACCGTGTCCGAGCCACCAAATATAATCCAATTCCTAAACAGCGCAAGCAGCCTAATTTGCAATGGGCCAAAACTGCCGATGGTGCTCGTATCAAGATCTGCACCAAATGTTTGAAAGCCGGCAAAAATCTCTCGGTTAAGACAAAGACCAAATAAAGCACCTTAATTAAAAAAACCGCTGTGTGTATACGCACACAGCGGTTTTCGGAAAAAGAGAAAAGCTTTTTTTCTACTCTTTTTTCTTTCCAATCCTCTCAACCCTAAATCAATACCATTTGATAACGTTTGTCCATGGAACGCAAGCAACTACCTAGGGTCCACATCATCAAGGGTGGGTAGCTTCTTCCTACTTGGAATCAAAAAAGAAACTATCACACATAAACCGAACGAAACAAGACACACAACGAAGAAGTAAAAATCGTTAGGATTAGCCTTGGCTTCCTGTAGGTACCGAACAAAAAAAGCTGAAGCCATCCCTGCCAAATAGATCGCCAGACACCCGAAATACTTTTTCATAAAATTTCCCTTTCAAGAGGTTTAGGTTACATTTTCAACACAAAACAATTCCTGCCGCTATTCTTGTCATAATTTTATCGCAATGTCAATATTTTTCGATTAGTTTCCTGTTTTAAAATCCGATGGAGACCCCATCGGATTTTAGTTTGATGGTGCCAAGATCTTTGGTCTGAAGAGTCTCGATATTAAGTTGCTCAAGCCAAGCGAGAACCTCAGGGCGAGGATGGTTATAACGATTTTTCGCATTAACGGAGATAATGGCCAAGTCCGGATTAACCGCCTTGAAAAAAGCGAGGGAATTAGAACTCTTGGCCCCATGGTGTGCGACTTTTAATACATCAGCTTTAAGCTCCCCCGAATCTTTGTAAAGTAATTGATTTTCTAATTTGAGAGAAGCGTCACCCATAAACAAAAAACTGGTGCTCGCGTAAGTAAGTTTAGCGACAATCGAACTATAATTAGTATCCGGCTTGCCCCCGCGCGGACCCCAGGTGGCCGGTTTAGCCTCTATGACATCTAAAGTCACCCCTGAGCCCAAAGTTATGCGGGTACCAGCCTGAGCGATAAGATGAGAGGACTGTTCTTCTTGGACTAACTCTTCTAAATTCTGGTAGACGGCCGTCCCGGCTTCGAAAGCTGGCTCGATAAAACCCGCGATATCATAACGGTCGAAGACTTCTAATAAGCCACCGATGTGATCTTGATCGGGATGAGAAGTTAGAACTAAATCGATAGAACGATCATAAAAAGGCATCACCTCACCCAGCGCGCGGATCACACTTCGATCTGGCCCGCCATCAATAAGCACTTGGTTACGATTGGGGGCAGTAATCAAAATGGCGTCACCTTGACCAACATCGAGAAAAGCCACCTCGAGATAACGACTCGGTGTCTCCCACCAGACACCGAACCAGACAGACAGATTCAAGGTGACTAATAAGAAAATAAAACTCCAACGATATCTCATAAAATGAATTATAACAAACTAGCAAAAAAGTGGGCGGTCTTCAGAACATAAGTGAGTAAAAAATAAGTCGGGTAACTAAGAAGTGAAGATAAAGGAGAAAAAATAAAACCCGTAACACCGGTCAGAAAACTGCCCAACATGGCCAAAGGGATAACGGGAAGAACAAAGATGTTAGAGACAAAGCCAACAAGAGAAACGTTACCAACTTTATAAAGGAGCCACGGATAGACGGTGAGTTGGGCACCGGTGGTGGTGACGATGATTTCTTTTAAGGCACTGAGATGAATTTTATCAAGGACTCCCCTTGATATTTTATTAATAAAAAATTCCACCACCGGAGACAAATAAATTAAACCGAGAGTAGCGAGAAAAGAGAGTTGGAAACCAAGGTCGAAGGCAAGCAGACGCGGATTCCACAATATCATCAAGAAACCAGCCACAATCAAGGCCACCCCGGCATCATAAGCTCGACCGTAACGACGAGCGACCAGAGCGATCGCTCCCATTACCGCCGCTCGCACCACCGCCGCCTCACCGCCTACCATCAAAACAAAAAGGAAAATAGAGACAATCCCAAACAGCCAAGCCAAAGTTGGTGAGAGCCAAGAAAATAGAACAAGAACATTCTCAGCCACGATCGTGATGTTATAGCCAGATAAGACAACAATATGCGAGACACCCGCTTGCCGAAATTCTGTTTCAACCTTCTTCCCGAGACCACCCTTATCGCCAAGGATAAGCCCGCCAGCCAAAGAGGCCGATGGTTCAGGCAAAGCCCGACGCAAGTTCTTGAGAAAATTATTCTTTAGAGAAAAAAGTTGGGACTTAATAATAGACCCTTCGCCCCGAGTGACAATCTTAAGTTTCGGTTGATAAGCAACCTGTCCGATCCCTCGCACCGCCAAATAGTTCTGATAATCGAAAATAGTCCCCTGATCTGTCCTAAAGTTCTGTGGTCTCTCAACCTTCCCCACCAACTCCAAACGATCGCCATAAGCGTAATCGGTAAAGTTGTCGGTAATAACAAGAACTCTTGAATTTGTGCGACTTGTGAGAAATGCGACTTCAAGTGGGCCCGAAGTCGTTTTTCGCAC
>DAOTDH010000017.1:0-8850 GCA_035453545.1 Minisyncoccota bacterium | reverse complement strand
ATGCGCACGGGCAAGGAGAAACCATTTAGATGGCCGACGAAGTTGGAGGCCTGCAACGGCCCGATTGAGCGCATCCCCGGCCAAGCTGCTTGGCGCTGTGTCAATAAGAATTCTTTTGCTCAACTCAAGCGCAAATTTTACCATTTCGTATCTAAGCACGCCTTCGATATCGAGAAGTTGGGCCCCCGAGTTATAGACCAACTCTTGGAGGCGGGCTTGATTACTAATTTTGCCGATATTTTCAAAATTAAGAAGGGTGACCTTCTCTCTTTGCCTCGCTTTGCCGAGAAGTCGGCTGATAATCTTATTGCTTCTATCGATGAGCGACGCGCCGTCACTCTCCCTCGCTTTATCGTCGGGCTCTCTATCCCTAATGTCGGTGAGGAGACAGCCGAAGATGTAGCCGAACATTTCGGCTCTTTAGAGAAAATCCAAACAGCGAAGCTCGAAGATTTGCAAGCTATCGAGGGAGTGGGTGAGGTTGTCGCCCAATCTATCTTCGACTGGTTTCGCGATGCTGATAATAAGAAGCTTGTCCAAGATCTGTTTAAGCAAATTACACCACATTTCGAAAATCCCGAGGGGAGTCCTCGGGAGAAAGTGGGCAAGTTAAAAGGCAAAACCTTTGTTCTGACAGGTACTTTGCCAACACTTTCGCGTGATGAGGCTAAGCGCTTGATAAAGAAAAATGGAGGCAAGGTCTCTAGCTCTGTCTCGAGCAAAACAAGTTTTGTCTTAGCGGGCACCGAGGCTGGTTCTAAACTCAAGCAGGCCGAAGGATTAGGTGTTACAATTATAGATGAGTCTGAATTTTATAAGTTAATTTAAACAAACATGGAGGAAAAAAATAATTTACCCCTTTTATCAGCAATTTCCTGTTTTTTTCTAGGCCTTTTTTTGGGCTGGATTTATATTTCTAGTCTCTCTACCTGTGACGAAGGTTTTTGTATAATTTTATTACCTGGTCAGATAATGAATTCTTCAATAGTTGGTTTTATCTTTGCTGTTATTGGTTACCAATTTTCTTCTAATGGTTTTGGAATCTTCCAATCTTGGGGGAAGAAGAGAAATTGGATTACTGTTTTTCTACCCATACTTATTGTTTCTATTATCGGTCTTTTTAGCTTTTCTGGGGAATGTCTTACCAAAGATAGCCTAACTAATAAAGCTGGGTGTTTAATCTCTAGTCTCAAGGGTGGTTGGACCGCAATAAACTAATATTATGACCGAAGAAACAAAATTTCCTATTCGTATTAATCGTTACTTAGAGCTCCAAGGGGTGACAACCAGACGGGGGGCTGATGATCTTACCAAGAAGGGCCAGGTCTTAGTTAATGGTAAACCGGCAGTGCTAGGTTATCAGGTGAAGGAGAGCGATAAGGTGGAAGTTCTTGGCTTGGAAGAGAAGAATCATGTTTATTTGATGTATAACAAGCCTAGGGGTCTGGCGACTGAGGATATCAAAGTTAAGTTACCAAGTGGGATCTCCGTCTTTCCTCTTGGACGACTTGACAAAGATTCGGAGGGGTTGATTATCCTTACCAATGATGGACGAGCCACCGACCGTTTACTTAATCCAAAATATGAACACGAGAAGGAGTATATGGTAGAGGTGCGGGAGAAGGTCTCACCAATGTATAAGAAGATCTTGGAGGGCGGGGTAATCTCTCGAGTAGCTGAGAGGGGACGATTCAAGAATGAAAAACTGAAGGCAAAAAATGTGAAAATTGAAGGACCAAATAGTCTGACAATTGTCTTGACCGAAGGGAAGAAACATCAAATCCGCCGTATGCTCTCTGGCGCTCATCTTACTGTGAAGAGCCTAAGACGAGTTCGAATAATGGATATAAAATTGTTTAATTTACGCTCCAACCAACACCGCGAGCTTAAGGGCGAAGAACTAAGAGATTTCTTAGCAAATATCGGGCTAGTTTAGTAACTTTATTTTGGTCTAGAATAATGGTAGACTAGAGCTTATGTTAGAACGTAAGGATATTGATAATCTGGCGAATTTAGCCAGAATTGCCCTGTCGGAGGAAGAGAAGGATAAGCTCCAGAAGGATATGGAGTCTATTTTGGGTTATGTCGGTGAGTTACAAAAAGCACCAGGTCTTACTGAAGATCACAAGTCTGACAACTATTATTTAAGAAATGTTATGCGTGAGGATGTCGAGCCCTTCGAGGCGGGTCTTAATACTGAAGCGATTTTATCACAAGCGCCCAAGCGCCGAGGCGATTACTTTGTGGTAAAGAAAATTCTTGGTGACTCTTTGACTTAGCAAGTGAGTAATAAGTTTGTAAGAAAGTAAGTATGAATTTAAATGAACTAACAATTAAGAAGGCTCACGAAGCGATGAAGCGCGGGGATTATACCGCAGTGGCCTTAGCCGAGACTTATCTTACCGAGATTGAGAAGAAGAACCCTGAGCTCAACGCTTACCTCGAAGTCTTTGCTGATGTGCTTGAGCAGGCCAAAGTCGCTGACGAGAGGTTCAAGTCGGGCGAAGCCACTCTCCTTACTGGTATTCCTTTTGCTATCAAGGATAATATTTTGATCAAGGGACGTATTGTTTCTTCGGCGTCTAAACTCCTAGAGAATTACACTGCTACTTATGATGCCACGGTTATTGAGAAGTTAAAAAAAGAAGGAGTTGTTTTCTTGGGTCGAACAAATATGGACGAATTTGCCATGGGTGGCTCGACGGAGAATTCGGCTTATGGCGTAACAAGGAATCCTCACGATCCGACCCGAGTACCTGGTGGCTCTTCTGGTGGCTCAGCGACAGCTGTGGGAGCTAATCTCTGTTTGGTCGCCCTTGGGTCTGATACGGGTGGATCTATTCGTCAGCCGTCTGCCTTCTGTGGGGCAGTGGGTCTTAAGCCAACTTATGGTTCGGTGAGTCGTTATGGTGTCATGGCTATGGCCTCGTCTCTCGATCAGATTGGTCCAATTGCTAAGAATGTGGAGGATGCCGAGGTTGTGTATGATGCTATCCGCGGTTGGGATCGTTATGATTCTACAAGTTATGATTTACCCGTTGTCCCCGAAGGGGAGAGAAAGGATGGCAAGAAAATTAGAATTGGTATCCCCGAATCGTTCTTAAACCAGGGTGGTATTGATGAGGTGGTGATTACCAACTTTAGGGAGACCCTTAAGAAACTCGAGCAGGCTGGTTGTGAGATTAAGACTGTTGAGATGCCTAATCTTCATTATTCTCTCGCCACTTATTATATTACTGTTTTCTCTGAGGTCTCGGCTAACATGGCCCGTTTTGACGGGGTGCGCTATGGCGAGCATTTGGAGGGTAAGGATTTGTTGGAGGACTATATGAAGACACGAGGGGAGAAGTTGGGGCGCGAGGTTCGCCGTCGTATCATGCTTGGTACTTATGTACTCTCGGCTGGTTATTATGATGCTTATTACAACAAGGCCACTCAAGTGCGAGAATTAATTCGTCGTGATTATGCTAAAGCCTTCGACGAAGTAGATGTGGTGGCAACACCAGTGGCTCCATCGCCGGCTTATCCTATCGGCAAGAATACTAATGACCCACTTAAGATGTACCTCGAAGATATCTTCACTGTCCCTATCAACATGGCCGGTGTGCCAGGGATGGCGGTACCAACAGGGTTCACCCCGCCGGTGGCGGGGCAAGCCGAAGCGGGGTTACCTCTCTCTATCCAGATTGTGGCCCCTTGGCGTCGGGATGATATTTTGTTTACTCTTGGTAAAATAATAGAAAAATGTCAGGTTTAAATTTTCAATACCTACTATATATTGTCTATGACTTCTTTGTAACTTTGTTCCGGATGATCTTCGATCAATCTTTGCGCACCGAGATTCTTGGTTGGTTTGATATTATCTGGTGGATTTGTCTCTTTGCCTCTATACCTCTTTTGGCGGGAGTTATCTATTTTCTTTATAAATATGAAACTATCTTACGAGAGCAACGGGCACGAGTCTATGGCAAGCCGAAGAATATTATTGAGGGAGTTAAGGAAGAATTCTCTGTTTCTCCGTCGGTCAAGAACGAGACTTGGGAGAAGATTGTTACTCTTATCGGTTCCGATAATCCCAATGATTGGAAGTTGGCTATTCTTGAGGCCGATAAGGTTTTGGAGATGGTGGTGAATACTTTTGCGGTGCCGGGGGATAATATGGGCGATAAAATGAAGAATATTGAGCGAGGCGATTTCGAGCATCTCGAGGAAGCGTGGCAAGCGCATAAGGTGCGCAATCGAATTGCTCATGAGCAAAACTTCCATATTAGTCAACGCGAGGCAAGAGTCGCTGTGGATAATTACGAGAAGGTCTTTCGCGAATTTGACTTTATCTGAGGCAGTAGTATAATTAGGAGATAAGGTCCGCCTAAATAAAATCGCGGGGTAGAGTAATGGTAATTCGTAAGGCTCATAACCTTGAGACGCCGGTTCGAATCCGGCCCCCGCAACCACGTAAAAAGAAAAACCAGATTCTGATAGGGATCTGGTTTTTCTTTTAAACATAGACATAGTATAATATATAGTAATATGGCTAAGTTCGAAAAGAGATGTCAAGCAGAAAAATTAAGGAGGAAAGGTTTAAGCATTAGGCAAATCTCCCAATTACTAAATGTTTCGAAAGGATCAGTTAGTGTTTGGTGTCGTGATATTGTTTTAACTAATCATCAACAGACTATTTTGGACAAAAGGATGGTGATCGGTGGTCATAAGGGTCGAATTTTAGGAGCGAAGGCTAATCATGATAAAAAGGTTCAAGTGGTGGAAAGTTACCTTAAGAATGGTATGGAATTTGTAAATGAACTAACGAGAAGGGAAAAAATATTAATTGCTGCCGCTCTTTATTGGGGAGAAGGGAGTAAAAAAGACAGCCGTTTTAGTTTTAGTAATTCCGATCCCATTTTGGTAAAAATAATGGCTGAGTGGTTGGTTGATGAATTTAATATACCAGCAGAACGTCTAGCCCCACGTCTCTTTATTAATGTCATTCATAAGCCGAGATTAAAAAAGGTGTTGAATTTTTGGTCAAATTTGCTAGAATTACCGGTGTCACAGTTTGGTAACCCTGTTCTGATAAATAGCAAAATTAAGAAGGTATACCAAAATCATGATAATTATTATGGAGTAATTGCTCTGAAAGTTAGCAAGAGCAGTAACCTCAAATATGAAATTCTTGGTTATATTGAGGCGATTAAAAAAGACGTCGGGGTAGCTCAGTTGGTAGTAGCGTCGGACTCATAAGCCGAAGGTCGCGGGTTCGAGACCCGCCCCCGACACAATTTGAAAAAAAATTGATTTTGTGCCAAAATTAGACGTCTCGAGTATATCTCGGGAATTGTAAAATTACGCGGTCGTAGCTCAACTGGTTAGAGCATCCGCCTGTCACGCGGAAGGTTGAGGGTTCAAGTCCCTTCGACCGCGCACAATTAAATAATCGCCTTAGCTAGAGAAGATGTTCGGGTGAAGTAGGCCGTTGTAGCTCAGTTGGTAGAGCACGTCATTGGTAATGACGAGGTCGCCGGTTCAATCCCGGCCGACGGCTCAGATATTTTCTAAAATATTGGGGCTAGAAAAAAGCTGGTTTTTTGGTATGATAAGCTTGCACTTTATAACTTAAACGAAGAAGTGCCACCTTAGCTCAGTTGGTAGAGCGATGCTTTCGTAAAGCATAGGTCCGCAGTTCGATCCTGCGAGGTGGCTCCATGGATGAAATTAAGGAGAAAATAGAAGCAATTGAGGCTGAGATGCTCGCCCCTGATTTTTGGTCTAATAAAGATATCGCTCAAGAGAAGATTAGGGAGTTAAACCAGCTCAAAGAAGAGCTGGCGGGGGTCAATAAGTACGACAAGAGTGATTCTATTGTCACTATCTTTGCTGGCGCGGGCGGTGATGATGCTGAGGACTGGGCACGAATGCTCTTCGATATGTACCTGAAGTGGGCCGATAACAATAAATTTGACTTCTCTTTGGTCCACCAGAATGTCAATGACCATGGTGGGTATCGCAATATTACCTTCGAGCTTCGCGGTAAGACTACTGCTAAGACGGGAAAAGGAGTTTATGGTATACTTAAGAATGAATCAGGAGTGCACCGTCTGGTGCGGATTTCTCCTTTCAACGCGAAGAGTTTGCGGCACACTTCGTTTGCTCTCGTCGAGGTTATTCCCTGCTTCGATAAAATTGGAGAAGTTAAGATCCCTGATGATGATTTGAAAGTTGAGTTTTCTCGTTCTAGTGGCCCTGGTGGGCAGAATGTGAATAAACGTGAGACGGCAGTTAGAGTTGTTCATCTTCCTACTAACTTGGCGGTGCATGTCGATTCTGAGCGTTCCCAGCAACAAAATAGGGATAAGGCGATGACTATCTTGGCGGGTAAACTTTATAAATTGGCCGAAGAAGAACGTTTGAAAAAAGAAAAGGGGTTGTACGTTAGCAAGACAACCGATATCGAGTGGGGCAATCAGATTCGTTCTTATGTTCTGCATCCGTACAAAATGGTTAAAGATCATCGAACAGATGTGGAAACAAGCGATGTTGAAGGAGTCCTCTCGGGTGATATTGAGAAATTTTTAATAGCTGAGGCAAAATTGTAAAATTTAGTTTATAATTAAGTTATGATTTATTTTGATAAAGTTTCTAAAATTTATCCAAACTCTGTTGCTCTAGAAGAGGTTACTTTTATTGTTGAGCCAGGTGAGTTTGTCTCAATTGTGGGACAATCAGGTGCTGGCAAGACGACTTTGCTCAAGATGATTCTAGCCGAAGATGTTCCAACTTCGGGTAATGTCTATTTCGATTCGATGGATATCCACAAGGTGAGTAAGAGCAAGTTGCCATCTTTTCGTCGTCGGATTGGGAGTGTTTTTCAGGATTTTCGGCTTTTGCCCAACAAGACTGCTTATGAGAATATTGCTTTTACCATGGAGGCTTCGGGTCGATCAGACGAAGAAATTCGTTCGGATATTCCCCATGTTCTAGATCTTGTAGGTTTGGGAGATAAGATCTTTAGTTTCCCTCGCCAGCTCTCGGGTGGGGAGAGACAACGCTTGGCTATCGCCCGAGCAATTATTAATCAGCCAGATCTTCTCATTGTCGACGAGCCAACAGGCAATCTTGATCCTATTAGTGCAGCTGAAGTGATTGAGATTTTTAAGAAGATTAACGAGATCGGCACAACGATTATCCTTACAACCCACAACAAGAATATTATTGATAATTTGGGCCGTCGTGTTATTACTTTAGATAAAGGTCGACTTATCAGAGATGACAAGACGGGTAAGTATGCTTTATAATAGATACAATGGTTTGGGTTAACACAAAACGTATTATTAAGCTTGGGTTTGTTAATTTTTGGCGCAATGGCCTTGTTTCTGTCTCGTCGGTTTTGGCTATGACGATAACCCTTTTTGCTATTGGCTCGATTTATCTTGGTTCTAATTTTTTGAACTCGGCCCTCGATGAGGTAAAGAATAAGGTAGATATCAGTGTCGCTTTCAAGATCGATGCTCCTGAAGATAAGATTATCGCGATTAAAAGAGATCTTACCCTTTTACCTGAAGTAAAGGAAGTTATTTATTCTTCCCGAGATCAAGAGCTTCTCGCTTTTCGTGAGAGGCATAAGGACAATGCTATTCTAATTGGCTCACTCGATGAGGTTGGTAATCCCTTTGGAGCTCGCCTTAATATTGTTGCTGTTGATCCCAGTCAGTATGAGAAGATTTCTCGCTTTATAAATACTAAGAACGACCCTTCGACTGGTGGTGGTAATATTATTGATCAAGTTAGTTACAAAAAGGATGTTGTCGATAGAATGTCCAAACTCATTGAAGCCAGTCAGCGTCTTGGTTGGGCCATTGCTCTTGTTCTGGCCTTACTCTCTATATTTGCTGTTTTCAATACTATTTCTTTGGCAATTTATACTTCGCGTGAAGAAATTTCGGTTATGCGCTTAGTCGGGGCGGGTAATTCTTATGTTAAAGGTCCTTTTATGATCGAGGGGGCAATTGTTGGTGTCATCGCTTCTCTCTTGGCCTTGGTCCTGCTCTATCCGAGTGTGATATGGGTGAGAGATGTGACTGCGGGTATCTATGGGGGGATTAATCTTGTTTCTTTCTATTTCACCAATTTTGGACAGATCTTCGTCATTTTATTAGGATCAGGAATTTTGCTCGGCCTTATGGCTAGTTACTGGGCCATTCGTCGCTACTCTAAAATCTAAAAGAAAATGGAAACATCCAGAGCACCCACCCCCACTTAGAACCAAGGGGGTGAAGACCCTCTGGCTTTTTTATTATTTCTTTTAATTTATTTTTAATTTTATGAAAAAGCACAAGTACATTTTTGTTTTGGGAGGGGTTATGTCGGGAGTTGGGAAGGGAGTTACGGCCTCTTCGATCGGTAAGATCTTGCAATCTCAAGGTTACAAGATTAATCCAATTAAGATTGACCCTTATCTTAATGTTGACGCGGGAACAATGAACCCGATTGAGCACGGAGAAGTTTTTGTTCTTGAGTCAGGTCTCGAGTGTGATCAAGATATGGGTAATTATGAACGCTTCTTAGATATTAGTGTTCCCCACGAGAATTATATGACGAGCGGGATGGTTTATAAATATGTTATCGATAAAGAGCGAGCTCTTGGTTATGGTGGTCGTTGTGTGGACCCTGTCCCTTTTATTTGCGAAGAAATCTTCAGGCGAATTGATCTCTCAATTAAAGAAACTGGAGCTGATATCACGATTATTGAGATTGGGGGGACAGTGGGAGAATATCAGAATTCTATGTTCGTCGAGGCTGCCCGTGTTCTGAAACTCCGTCACCCGGGCGACGTCTTGTTTGTCTTGGTTAGTT
>DAOTDH010000016.1:0-8863 GCA_035453545.1 Minisyncoccota bacterium | reverse complement strand
GGGATATGCAGGATACTTTTTGGCTTCAACCCGAAGGGTCTAGGAAACTTCTTCGCACTCAAACCAGCGCGGTTCAGATTCGTTATATGGAAGAAATGTTGAAGGAGGGAAAAGAACCACCCCTACGGATTGTTGTGCCCGGTAAGGTTTATCGTCAAGAAGCAACCGATGCTCGTCATGAGGCACAGTTCCACCAGATTGAGGGTCTTCTTGTTGATAAGAATATCAGCGTTGCTCATCTTAAGGGTTATCTTGAAGAATTTTTCAAAAGTTTGTATGGCGCTGACTTAGATATTCGTTTGCGTCCTTCGTTTTTTCCTTTTGTTGAACCAGGATTCGAGTTCGATTTAGTCTGTATACGCTGTCATGATGAAGCGGGTCAGCCGGTTAAGGGCAACCAGTGTGCCCTTTGCTCCGGTACTGGCTGGATGGAGATGGGGGGAGCGGGTCTTGTCCACCCCAATGTCTTCCGAGCCGTTGGTTTGGATGATAAAGTCTGGTCGGGTTTTGCTTTTGGTATTGGTGTTGAGCGTTTAGCGATGACGAAGTGGGGGATTGATGACATCCGTCTTTTTACTGGTGGGGATCTTCGCTTTTTGAAACAATTTTAAATTATGATTTTTTCTTATAATTGGCTAAAGAAATATGTTCCAGATTTACCAGCTCCGCTGGAGTTAGAGCAGGGGATTATTTTCCACGCCTTCGAGATTGAGAGCATAGAAGAATATGGTGGTGATAGCTTGTTAGACATTAAAATTTTGCCTGATCGAGCTCACGATTGTCTCTGTCATCAAGGTATCGCTCGCGAGGTCTCCGCAATTTTTAAACTTCCTTTCTCTGTGCCAGAGTTAGAGAGCGACTTGGCTCTTGGCCGAGTTCAGAATCTGGAGATCAAGATTGAAGCTGTTACGGATTGTCGCCGTTATGTTGGTGAGCGAGCGATGGGTGTTGAGGTTGGGGATTCACCTGAGTGGTTAGCAAATCAGCTTGAGACTATTGGTCAACGTTCAATCAATAACATTGTCGATGCTACAAACTACGTTATGTTCGATCTGGGTCAACCCATGCATGCTTTCGACGCCGATAAAGTTGAGGGAGCGATAACTGTCAGACGGGCTAAGGCTGGGGAGATAATGACGACCCTTGATAACAAAGAACTGGCTCTTGATGAGAGTATCCTTGTTATTGCTGATGAGAAGGGGCCTTTAGCTCTCGCTGGTATTAAGGGTGGGAAGCGGGCTGAGGTTGATGCTAACACGAAGAATCTTATTCTTGAATCAGCCAACTTCGATCCGGTCTTGGTTCGTAAGACGAGTGCCAAGCTTGGTATTAAGACAGACGCTTCTAAACGCTTTGAGAATGATCTCTCGCCTGAGACGGCTCTGCCAGCTATGGTACGGTTGGTGGATTTGCTTCAGAGGATCGCTGGGGGTGAATATCTCGGGGTGGTAGATGTCTATCCTTCACCGCAAGAGGAGAAGGAAATTATTATCGATCTTGATTATATTAATGAGAAGCTTGGTCTTGTTGTTCCACCAGAGGAGCTGAGATCTATTTTGGAGAGTTTAGAGATTGAGGTGGTAAGCCAAGATAACAAAATTGGTCTCACCATTCCTTATTGGCGGACTGACTTGCAAGAGTCGATTAATATTGTGGAGGAGGTAGGAAGGATTTATGGCTATGATAAAATCGAGCCAAGGTTGCTCCCCGAGGCTAGTCCTTTGGGGGCAGTTCAAGGACTAGCCTCGGGGAGCTTGGCCGAGAAACGTTTTGCTGTCTTTAATAAAATTAGAGAAATTCTCGCGCGGGAAGGTTTTACCGAAGTTTTTGGTTATGCTTTAACTAACAAAGGTGAGATGGAGTTGGCCAACCCTCTGGCGAGTGATAAGGCTTGGCTCCGATCCGATTTGGGTACTTGGCTGGAGGAGAAGATTAATTTTAATTTAGAATATGTTCTTTTCGATACTGAACCAGTAAAAATTTTCGAAATTGGTAAAATTTTTAAAGAAGGTTACAATGAAGAAACCCATTTAGCTATTGGTATTGGTTACCGCAAGAAAATAAAAGGGGTTGATACTAAAGAGGAGATAAAGAAAATTTCAGAGCTACTCGATACTCAATCTCGGGGAGTCTTGAGATTAGATCTCACCCGGCTCGAGGCGACAGACACCGTCGCTGTCATAGAAATTAATCTTGATGAGTTGATAGATAAAGTTCAAGAAATTGATCCGGCCAATCTTGAGGAGTTCATGTCACTAGCTTTTAACTGTAAGAAGATATCTGCTTACCCTAGAATTATCCGTGATGTTGCTGTTTGGGTGCCCGAAACCACGACGCCAGAATTCGTAATTGACCTTATTAAAAAATCAGTTGGCGATTTATGTGTTCTTGGTCCTGTTCTTTTCGACGAATTTGCGAAAGAGGGGAGGAAATCCTTAGCCTTCCGCCTTGTCTTCCAATCTTACGAGAAAACTCTTTCTGATGACGAAGCGAACAAAGAGATGGATAAAGTAATCGAAGCCTTAGAAAGAGAATCTTACGAAGTTCGCAAATAATTTTTAAAGATAAATTTAGCAAATAAAAAAAGCAGGGATTGGACCTGCTTTTAGCCTTTTTGCTTCCGCGTGGGTGGCCGCCCCTCCTTTAACTCTGGTCGTTATCTTTCCGACCAGGCTCCTGCCCTTAAGGGCCGAGGACTGCGCAAGGGAATTATTCCCGCTCAGGTAAAGATCAGGCAAAAAAGTGTTTTTTTCCTGTCTATCTGGCTATAGAGTCAGGCATCTTTCCTTAATTGCGCTAAAATGATCTTAGCGAAATAATTTCGAATTGTCCAGTTTTTAATGTTTGTTTACAGGGTAGAATTATGATATAATGGTCTTATAAATATGGTTAAGAAAGAGGCAAAAACTCGAAAATATGGAGCCGAGGATATTGTTGTTTTGGAGGGGCTAGAACCGGTGCGTAAGCGACCCGGTATGTATATTGGCTCCACGGGGACTGACGGACTTCATCATCTTCTGATTGAGATTTTCGACAACTCGCGCGATGAGGCGATGAACGGTTTTTGTGATGAGATTGAAGTGGCGTTATTGCCAGGGAATGCGGTTCGCATTGTTGATAATGGTACCGGTATCCCAGTCGATGTCCATAAGAAGACCAAAGTTTCTGCTCTTGAAACGGTTCTTACTGTCCTTCATGCTGGTGGCAAGTTCGAGGGAGATGGTTATAAAATTTCTGGTGGTTTGCACGGTGTCGGCGCTTCGGTTGTCAATGCTCTCTCGACCACCCTTAAGGCGGAGGTTCACCGTGACGGTGGTAAGTATATGCAGGAGTATGAGCGGGGGAAGAAGAAGTCTGCGGTCAAGAAAGTGGCCTCTTCTAAAAAACACGGGACGATTATCACTTTCCAACCGGATCCAACCATTTTTTCCGAGACCGTTTATGACTGGGATCGTATTGTTAACCATCTTCGGGGACAAGCTTACTTGGTTAAGGGTTTGCGCATTCGTGCTATTGATGCCCGTGAGCATAAAGGCAAGATTGATACCGACAAAATTTTCTACTTGCAAGACCTCGAACTAGAGGTGCCATCCAAGTCTTTCTATTTCGAAGGTGGTTTACTATCTCTGATTCGTTACTATAATCGCCATGACAAACCGCTCCATCGGGAAATTTTTTATGTTGAGAAGGAGGCCAACGAAGTGATGGTGGAGGTTGCTCTGCAGTATGTGGATGATATCGATGCTAAAGAAATAAGTTTTACCAACAACACTATTACTCCTGAGGGTGGTATGCACCTCACTGGTTTCCGTACGGCGCTCACTAGAATCTTAAATGATTATGGTAAGAAGAATAATATTCTGAAAGAGAGTGAAGGGAGCCTAACTGGTGATGATGTCCGCGAAGGTTTGACCGCTGTCATTTCTGTTAAATTACGCAACCCGCAATTTGAAGGCCAGACTAAAGCTAAACTTGGGAGTGTGGAAGCCCGAGGCGCGGTAGAGACCGTGTTTGGCGAGGCTCTTAGCGCTTACCTTGAAGAACACCCTGATGATGCCAAGTCGATTATTAGTAAATCAGTCCTAGCCCTTAAAGCGCGGAAGGCCGCTAAAGCCGCCAAAGATAGTGTCATTCGTAAGGGAGCGCTAGAGGGTATGACTTTGCCGGGCAAACTGGCTGATTGTCAGAGTCGCAGTCCGGAGGAATCTGAAATCTTCATTGTCGAGGGAGACTCGGCTGGTGGCTCGAGCAAACAAGGACGTGATCGTCGTACCCAGGCGATCTTGCCTCTTAAGGGAAAAATTCTCAATGTCGAGAAGGCGCGCCTCGACAAGATGCTCGCTTTCAAAGAAATAAAATCACTGATCATTGCGATGGGGGTGGGTATTGGCGATATGATGGATCTCTCTAAACTTCGTTATCACAAAATTATTATTGCGACCGATGCCGACGTGGACGGAGCGCATATTACAACTTTGCTATTAACTCTTTTCTTTCGCTATTATCGTGAGTTGATTGATGGGGGCCATATTTATATTGCTCAACCACCGCTTTATAAAATTAAGAAAGGGAAGGAATCTCTCTATGCCTATAGTGATGAGGATAAGACTAAAATTATTAAAGAAATGGGCGTGAAGGAAGAAGAGGTGGCTGAAGTGGATACCTCAGAAGAGACAGATGTTGAACCTGAAGAAAGCGAAGAAGGGGAGGTCGTGACCAAAAATAAAGTTTCTAAAATTTCGATCCAACGCTATAAAGGTTTGGGCGAAATGAACCCAGAAGAACTCTGGGAGACCACCATGAATCCCGCCACTCGCGTGATGAAGCAAGTCACTGTCCGCGATGCCGAAGAAGCTGACAAAACTTTCGACGTATTGATGGGCTCCGAAGTTGAACCTCGCAAAATTTTCATCCAGACTCACGCCAAACTCGCTAATATTGACGTTTAACCCTTCTTTATGTTAGAAGTATAATAGAAAAACAATAGACCTTTGAAAGGAGGTGAATGGATTTGGTTAATATAGTTCTTGTTGGATTTGAGGAAAGCCAAAGTTGCTCTTTGAGATTTGGGTTAGGTGATTCTTTGATTTCTTCTGGGAAAAATGATACCCAACATAGAATTGCCGTTTTGCCTAACGAGGTGTTTATTTTCCCTAATGGTCTTCGTGTGAGTGCCCCCTATGTGAATATTTACGGCACGAATCGGGAGGAAGCCTTTGAACTTGGGAAAATGATTCAGGAAGTTGTGATAATCGTTTTGAAAATAGAGATACCTGTTTTTTTTACTAAGATAGATGTTTTGGTTCCATAAAAAAGTGGCTATCTTTTGTCCAGTTACACCCTTGCTATCTTTTCGAGCCCAGCTGATGGCTATCAGTTGGGCTCGCTTTTGTTTTTGCTGATTTTATTTTCTTTCTTTAATTTCGGCAGTAAGAGAGGTAATGAAGTCAGGGAGAGATGTTTTGGTTCCTTTTTCTTCAGAGCCCCCGCCTGCATTGCTGTGCGAAGCATTGCGGGCAGGTCGCTTCTCGACCGTGATCATTTTTTCTTCGACTTCTTTGTCACCGAGGACTATGAGGTAGGGGATTTTTTGCATTTTGGCATTGCGAATTTTCTTACCTAAGGTTTCGTTACTCTCATCTAATTCTGTTCTTACTCCAGCGTCTTCGAGTTTTGCCAAGACTTCTTTGGCGTAAGCCATCTGGTTCTCGCTAATTGGCAAAATCTTGGCTTGGATAGGCGCGAGCCAAGTAGGGAAGTTGCCGGCGTAGTGCTCGATTAAGATTCCGAGGAATCTCTCGGGTGAGCCGACAATTGCGCGGTGAATCATGACGGGTGTTTTTTCTTTACCGTCTTGATCGATGTATTTCAAGCCGAAGCGCTCAGGCATAATTAGATCAAGTTGAATGGTGGAGATTTGCCATTCGCGACCGAGAGAGTCCTTAGAAATGAAGTCCATCTTGGGCCCATAAATAGCGGCTTCGCCAATACCGTCCTTATATTCAATTTTATTATCCTCTAGAATCTCTTTTAATTTTTCTTGGGCCATTTCCCAAGTTGATTTCTCGCCGAGATACTTCTCTGGATACTCGGGATCCCAAGTGGAGAAACGAATATAATAATCCATTCCATAGGTGGTCATCGCTTTTCTAATAGCCTTTAAAACATTTTCGAATTCTTCTTTAATTTGATCAGGTCGGCAGAAGCAGTGCCCATCGTCTTGGCAGAAGGCCCGGAGCCGTGTAAGACCAGAGAGCTCGCCTGGTTTCTCGTCACGATAGAGGTTGGCAAAATCGGCAATACGGATAGGTAGGTCCTTGTAACTGTGCATCTTGGAGGCGTAGACTTGGGTGTGCTGAGGGCAATTCATGGGCTTAAGGAAATATTCTTCTTTTGTATAATTGGAGAGAACTTTAAGCATGTCGTCCTTATATTTCTCATAATGACCAGACACCTTGAAGAGTTCCGCCTTGTTGATGTTGGGAGTATGGACTTCCTTGTAGCCAATCTCTTTTTGCAATTCATTAGAGAAGTTGATAATTTCTTTTCTGACTGTTGCCCCTTTGAAGGTGTAGATAGGTAGGCCCGGGCCAACAAGTTCGGAGAAGATAAAGAGGTCTAGTTCTTTACCTAATTTCTTATGATCTCTTTTTTCCGCTTCCGCTAATATATCAAGGTAAGTGTCGAGCTCGCCCTTATTGGTAAAGGCCACACCATAGATGCGGGTGAGCATTTTATTTTTCTCGTCACCGCGCCAATAAGCGCCCGCGATGCGTGTGAGACGGAAGGCGTCACGAGCTATCTCACTAGTCTTCGCGATATGAGGGCCGGCGCAGAGATCGGTAAAATTTACCCCGCCTTGGCGTGGGTCTTTTGAGTGGTATATAGAAATTTTCTCACCAGCTTTAATTAGTTCCTCGATTAATTCAAGTTTGTATGGTTCAGAAGCAAAAAGTTCTTGGGCTCTAGCATTATCTATTTCTTCTCTTTCGAAGCTTAAGTCTTTACTCACTAAGGCACGCATATCTTTTTCTAGTTCTAACAATTCATTCTCGCTTGGGGTGGTTGTTCCAAAATCGAAATCATAATAGAAGCCGTTCTCGATGGTTGGGCCGATGCCCAATTTGGCTTCGGGATACTTGGCCTTCACTGCGATGGCGAGTAAATGCGAGAGCGAATGACGAATTTTATTTATATCATTTTCCATAATTTTATTTTAAATTAATAATTTGTTTGTAATAGAAACGCCCCGATAAAACACGAAGTGTTTTATCGGGGCGAGAATTTTTTAATTTCACGCGGTTCCACCCGAATTTTGTTCTCATTTGTTGTTAGATTAGTTCGCCGTGGCGAATCCCTGTTCGAGCGGGTCAGGAGTTGGTAGTTCCTACAATCTCTAACTTATCTCTAATGTTAGGCTGTCTTGAATTAAATGTCAAATTATTGTATTATCGAAGTATGAAAAAATATATAATTGCTCTCGTTCTTATTATCATCGTCGCTGGTGGAGTCTTCTTTTATTGGCAACAAAACAAGTCTTCTCTCTTGACTGACACTGAACCAGTTCAAGTAGCTTGTACCGAAGAAGCCAAAATTTGCCCTGATGGCTCAGCTGTTGGCCGCCAAGGCCCCAATTGTGAGTTTGCAGAGTGTCCAATTTCTGTCGTCCCTGCCGAACCGGTTGCTCAAGTCGTAGACGAAATGGTTGACTGGAAAACTTACAGAAATGAAGAATTTGGGTTTGAGTTTAAATACCCAAAGGATTATTCATTAGACTTCGATTGTTCTGGGGGAGACTGTCTCTTTCTAAGGGTTTTGCCAAAGTCAGCGGTACCTGGGACGCATGGAGTCTCCCCAGTGCTAATCATTTCATATACTAAATCAGTTTATCCTTATGGTGGTGATATCGTAAAATTTGTTGCTAGTCGATATAATTCCAACGTTATTCTAAATGAAGGGATTAAAGATTTAAAAATAGAGTCCATAGATTTGGGGAAAATCTCTGGGGCCAAAGTAACAGCTAGTAAAGTGGATGAAATGGGGGTTCGCTCTGAGACCCAAACTATATACGCGGTAGATCCTAAGGCTACAAGTAATTACTTTACTTTTGGCTTTTGGCAATTTAAAGCTAGTGACGAAGAATTAAGTAATTTTGTCAATGTATTGTCATCCGTTGAATTCTTTAAGATTTCAAAGAGTATTTTATCCGAGAATGGTTATCAGTTAACATTGCCAAACAATTTTGAGAATCTTCTCCTTGGTTATAAAACTAGTTTTTCCTCATCTGGGCCTCTTAAAATTGAAGTTGTAAATGCACTTGATAGCCATGTCAGTAATGAATACGGTAAGTGTACAAGTTATTCTGAAAGTGTTCATGGCCCTGACGAGTATTCCTACAACTTTATTGATCTTGGTAATAGAATGTTTTGTCGTAGCAGGTTCGGAGAGGCAGGTATGGGCAAAACCTATGGTAATTATAAGTATATGACAAAGATAGCTGATAATTTCGTCATAATCTCCTTTGCCTTGCAGACGAATACTCAAAATTTTTCTGAAGAAAACTGGAACAAATCTTTGGCCTTAGTAGAACAAGCTATTGCTACTCTAGTTTCTTCTAATCTCTAATTTTTTCTAAAGTTCTTTCACTGCTTCAATAATTATAGATGGTTCCCCGTTGCGATGGGAGATCTTGCCTTTAATGGCGACGATTTTGTCGGGGACGAGTAAATTTTTGTATTTGTCGTAGACATCAGCGAAGGCGACACACTCGATCCAATCGGTGAAGTCGAACATTTTAATGAAGGCCATTTGTTTATTGTTCTTGGTAATTATTTCGCGAACGGTATCTATTACACCTCCGGCC
>DAOTDH010000015.1:0-9320 GCA_035453545.1 Minisyncoccota bacterium | reverse complement strand
AATTGATCTCTCAATTAAAGAAACCAGAGCTGATATCACAATTATTGAGATTGGGGGGACAGTGGGAGAATATCAGAATTCTATGTTCGTCGAAGCAGCACGAGTTCTCAAACTTCGTAACCCTGGCGATGTCCTATTTGCTCTGGTTAGTTATTTGCCAGTACCTAATAAGATCGGCGAGATGAAGACTAAACCTACTCAATATGCAGTGCAGACTATGAATTCTTATGGCGTGCATCCTGATGTTATTATTGCTCGTTCTGATCGCCCACTTGATACTAGACGCAAAGAGAAAATTGCCTTCATGAGTAACATTCCCACTGAGAATATTATCTCGGCTCCCGATATTGAGAGTATCTACGACATTCCTCTCAACTTCGAGAAAGATAGTCTGGGTAATTTACTTCTCAAGTCTCTTGGTCTTAAAGTTAAAAAGACTGATCTCTCTGATTGGGAGAAGATGACAAAGAGAGTAAAAAATTCTAAAGAAGAGGTTCAAATTGCTATTGTCGGTAAGTATTTCAAGACTGGAGATTTTGTTTTGTCAGATGTGTATCTCTCAGTAATTGAGTCGCTTAAGCATGCCGGAGCTTTCCTTGGGAAGAAAGTTAAGATTGATTGGCTTGATTCTAACGACTACGAGAAAGACCCCAAGAAATTAAAAGAATTGAAAAAATATCAAGGTATTTTGGTACCAGGTGGTTTCGGTGAGAGGGGGATAGAAGGGAAGATTAGGGTTATTCAGTTCGCTCGGGAAAACAAGATTCCTTATTTCGGCCTTTGTTACGGTATGCAGTTGGCTGTTGTCGAGTTTGCTCGGCACGCTCTTGGGCTTAAAGATGCTCATACAACCGAGATTGATCCTAAGACTAAAAATCCGGTTGTCGTTATTATGGATGAACAACGCAAGTTGATGGCTGACAATAATTATGGTGGGACAATGCGCCTAGGGGCTTACCCTTGTGTACTAAAGGAGGAGACAATTGCTGAGGGAGCTTATAAGTCCAGTAAGAGATTGTCACCTAGTAATAAAATTAGCGAACGCCATCGCCACCGTTTCGAAGTTAACCCGGCTTATATTGAGAAATTGGAGGCTAAGGGCTTGGTCTTCTCGGGTACGTCTCCTGATAGCATCTTAATGGAGATTGCCGAGTTACCCCGAAAAATTCACCCCTTTTTCTTGGGTTCCCAATTCCACCCCGAGTTCAAATCTTCACCGCTTAATCCTCATCCACTCTTCGTCGAGTTCATAAAGTCGGCGAGTAAAATTAAACCGTAAATATCAAGGGGAGTCCTTGATACATTTTTGTAGGGGTTTTGATTGAGGGTCAGTAAATTGTTAATATGTATCTGTGGATAAAAGATTCGTTTTAAATTGTCGAAATCTTATAGAGGCATATAAAAAGGGCAAGCTCGGTCAAACTAAAATGCCAGAGGATAGTAATCCTGGTTTCTCTGGAGATCAACAAGAAATGAGGCTTGCTTATTTTAGTCTACCCATGGCTCTTAATTATCAAAGGGACAGCTATAAATTGTGGGAAAGCGCTCTTAAAACATGGGAAGACAAAGAAACTCGGAAAGTTTTTGATGTTGCTTTGGTTTCAAAAATGGCAGATGGAGAGCTCCGTCAGCTATTGTCGAAATATAAAGTTGCCCTCCAGCCAAACAAACATGTTTCCACCTGGAAAAAGATTGCCACGACCGTCTTTGAACAATGGGGTAGTTTTTCTAAATTGATCGAAGAGACAAGTGAAGATTATTTGTGCTTGAAAAATCTTGTTCAAAATGAACATAAAAAGCAATTCCCTTATATTTCTGGGCCCAAGATATTTAATTATTGGTCATTTATTCTTGGAGAATATGGTGGCATTTCTTTAAAAAATAGAGAGTATATAGAAATTGCTCCAGATACGCATGTAACTAAATGCTCCGTTTTACTCGGAGTCATAACCCCAGAAGAAGCTGATAATATATCTAAAGATGTAATTTCTGAAAGATGGAGGGTCCTGTTAAAAGGAAGTGATATTGATCCAATTGAAATGCACACTCCTTTGTGGTTTTGGAGTAAGAACGGTTTCGTCTATAAACTTAATCAAGAGTAGAAAATATCAAGGGGAGTCCTTGATATTAAATAAGTTCTCAACAAGTTCAGGAAATTCTTCTTGATTAAAGTGCCCACGGTTTTCAAAGACTAGCAGTTTAGCATTCGGTAAATCTTGTTTATATTTTTCGACGTTAGTAAAGGGGACAATGTCGTCATCTTTGCTTTGGTATAAAAATATTTTATCAGTATACTTAATCAAGTTACTGACTGGTCTTTTTAATTCAAAATTGGCCAGAGACTCGGCCATCACTTCATTATTGTAAGGAGCCGAGACTAAGTGCAAAGAAATAATTTTTTTTTGGGAAACCATTATCACTTAGATATTTAGCTAAGAAGATTCCTCCTAAAGAGTGACCAATTAAAACAACTTTATTGTTGAGTAGTGGTAGCAGTTTATTGAACCAAATCTTCCATTCTTCATATTTTGCGTTTAGTTTACAGGGCATCTGTGGAGTGATGACATCAAAATTATCGTCGAGTCTCTCTTGCAATGAGCCTTTCCAGCTTTTTTTCCTAAAATAATTTAAGTTCTCAATACGATAGCTTTTCAGATAATTAAGGTACTCCTCTTGCGTTTCGAAAGTGTCACCTCCGTGAATTATTACAACCTGCGTTTTCATTGCCTAATTATAATAAAGTTTTTCAAGATATCAAGGACTCCCCTTGATATTAAAGTTGCTTTTGTAATATAATTAAAGTTATGGAAAGAAAATTTTCTTTTTGTGTTGACGAGGTTTACCATCTTTATAATCGGGGGGTTAATAAACAACCAATTTTTCTTAGTGACCATGACCGCTTTCGTTTTCTAATTTTACTTTATTTAAGTAATAGCGAAGAAGAAGTTCACATAAGCAATCTAAAAGATTTTTCTTTGGAGGACTACTTTTCTGTTGACAAGGGTAAGGCCCTTGTTGAAATCATTGCTTATTGTCTAATGCCAAACCATTTTCATTTGCTAGTAAAGGAAACAAGGGAAGGAGGAATTTCGAAATTTATGGCAAAACTTTTGACTGGCTATGGAATGTATTTTAATAAAAAGAATGAGAGAACTGGGCCAGTTTTTGAGGGATGTTTCAAAGCGAAACATATTGATGACGATGCATACTTGGAATATCTGTTAGCTTATATTCATTTAAATCCAGTCAAAATAAAAGATGAAAAAGGTTGGAACGGGAAAATAATACCCAATTTAGCTAAAGCGAAAGACTTCCTAGGAGATTACCGGTTTTCTAGTTACCCATTTTTTCTGGGACAGGATCGACCTGATAACAAAATCTTAAATATTGAAGCTTTTTCAGAAGATATTTTGGGCGAGCAAAAAAATCTTAAAGAATTAATCAAGCTTTGGTCTGATTTTGAGATCGAATAATATCAAGGGGAGTCCTTGATATTCTAAATTAATTTGCCGAGATAGTGGTTGAGAGTATAGATCCAGTCTTCGTCTTCTTCGCCATCTTCTAGTTTTTGTCTTAGGAGCCAGTCGAGATAACCGCGATCGGTCTTGGCGACTTCGGCGATCATCTTATCTTTATGTTTGCCGAAGCTAAATTTCTTAAAGAGAACTGGAGTTTTAGAAATCTCGATCATCTTCTTTATCACCTCGTCGTCATTTAGTCCCTCTTCCTTCATCTTTTGGAATTGACGATTGAAGACAGCTTCGAGGACCTTGACATCACCTTCGGCGTCATGAGCTCCGCCTTCTATCTCGAGTTCTAAGTAGTATCTTAAGAATTGGAGATTGTACTCGGGGATGATAGCGTTGATGTCTAGATGATGAGCAATGCGTAGAGTACAAATAAAGTTAGGGACTTGTAGCCCTTCAGCTTTTAGTATGGCGATATCAAATTTGGCATTATGAGCTACTAAGACATTTTCGGGGAGAAGTTTTTCTAACTCTTTCTTCATCTGACTTTCGGCGAAGGGTTCTTTGTCCTCGACCATTTTATTGGTGATGTGAGTGATGCTTGAAGATTTGATACTAATCGGAACCGGTGGTTTGAAGTATTCGGTGTGGATTTCTCCATTTATTTTATAGCAGACCTGGCACAAGCGGTCTTGGGCTAAGTCATTGCCAGTGGTCTCAGTATCGAGGAAAATTAAGTTCATATTTTATATTTAATCATTATTAACGCCTTCTATTAATTTGGGCTTGCCACTAGTATCAATAATTGGGGCAACATAGGTGTCGACAATTATCTGGCTCTGATCAAGTATGAGAATACTGGCCTGAGCTTCGCTAACAATTTTTTGGAGGTTATCGATCTCAGTTTGAGATAAATTAGAATTACTGGTAGAGATGGCGTTGACAATAGAATTGAGGTCTTCAAGATAGGCCCTAATGATTCTCTGGTTTTCTTGGGAGAGGGTGTCTAGTTTGGCGTCATCGAGCGAAGGATTCTTCGCAATAAGTTCAGCCCAAGATTTAAGGAGAGCATTTATCTCAGCGCGCTTGGTATTGATCTGTTTGCGCGCTTGAGCGCTAGGAGTAGGAATTTTAATTTCTGGTTTATCACTCTTGGGGTTAGTAAAGAGGACATCGGTTTTTTGTTCAACGACTTCTTTGGCTCCGAGATAATTGTTGAGAAAGAGACTTGTTCCGAAAGGATTCTCGGAACGCTCTTTAATTATTCTTTCGACCTTCGCCTCAATAGTTTCTCCGTTTTCTGGCTTTTTATTTTTGTAAATTAAAAACGGAACGGCCGTTATTGTTATAAGGACGAGACTGATTAAAATTATTTTTTTCATCTCTATTTATTGATATTGAATAAAAATTGGTTGAGGCTTTATTTTGAGAACTTCAGCTGGAGTCATGATTTGACTATTCTCTTCGCGAAAGTCATTTTTGTAGAAAAGTTTGAACCCGGTAAATTGTACTGGTTCATCATAAATAAAATTCTTATGGGTGTTTAATTTGCGAGCCTGATGACCCCAACCGTCCATGTCTATTACCACTTGGACTTCCGGTGTTGGCTTTATTGAGGTGGCATTAGTCACCATATTTTGGGTGAAGCGATGAACAATGAGAATCTTTGGTGGCAGATTATTCTCTTGGACTAATTTGGATAGATAATTAATCGCCATGTTAACTTCATTTGCGGTAACCGAACCGATATAGATGCCGGGGCGACGATTATTTTTCATACAGAATTCTGGATCAATCGCTAAGTGCACTTGGGGGAGTTTTAGATAGGGTTCTAAGGCTTTAATCTCTGTTTGGATAGGGCTTAAGCCTGGTTGAACTTCCAAAATAACAATCGCTTTCTTTCTCTCCGCCATAGCGAGAACTTTCTCAATTTCGGTGTCAGGCATACGGAAGCGGTACATTCCATCTTCACCAGCACTACCTTGGGCAGTGACGGCAATATAATCGAGGGCGGGTTGGACAGGAGTGCTGGGGTCAGCCTCTTCCCATTTTTCTATTTCTTCATCGAAACGACGAAACATTTCGGCTTCTGGGTATTCACCCAGAACGCCCATCTTGGTTGAGTACAAATTTCCATAATAGGCAACAATTCGCTTAAAGGGAAGAATAGCCCCGACATTAGGATAAACTGTCTTTACTGGCCAGAGCGGTTTCTCGATTATTTCTGTCGAGCTGGCGGTGCTACTGGCTGTTAGGATTGGGATAATACTACTAGTAGTCGCGTTGGCCAGTTGCCAGAGTTTGAGGTCATAAGCTTCTTTATCCAAGACGGGGGCAACAAAGACGGTCTCGTCCGAACTTGTTGCTATATCCGCCTCGGCTCGATTATAAGAATAAGAGAAGAAATAGCTGGCATAAATGTAGATTAAAACCAAGAGGATAGTTGAAACTACCCCCCCAATCATGTGTCTCTTTTTTATTTTTTTTATTACTTTTTTCATTCCTACCAGCTATTATTGTAACACAGAAAGGTTATATCTTTTGAGAATCGTAAGCCCAGTGCAAGACGGCTTGGCGTTGACGTTGACGGCAAGAATTATCTTTGGTTCGGCAATTTTTCTTTATTTGGGCGATATGTCTCTTTATCGCTTTCCAACGTTTGATTTGAGTATTGTCCATATCAGGTATCCTTCGTCCCATATAATATCGACAGTACCATTGGAACCAACCACGGGGGTCGTGTTTCTCGAAGATCCAACCCTTTTCCCTCCAAACAGATAAGGGTTGACTAGCGTTGATCCCAAAGAAATTTAATTTAGCCTCGTGAACGTAACTACCTTTTTTTTGGAATTTGGCCTTAGCAAACCAATTTTTAGGAAATTCTTTGGTACAGTCACGCAGATAAACACCACCGAATACTCCAAGTTCGAGCATTTCTTTGGGTGTCAATTCTGGTTTGAATTCTGGCGCAAAGTTTTTGCCCACTGGTTCGGTTAACTCGTACCGGTAACCTTTTTGCATCTTGTCACTAACTCGAATTGTTTTAGTTTTCATTGGTTTTTATAATTTTTCTTTTTGGCTGCCGGACTTGGATTCGGACCAAGATACCATCCTCCAGAGGGATGTGTCCTACCATTAGACGATCCGGCAATGTTTCTTTAATTTAGCAGAAAATTGCTCTAAAATCCAGCTGTTGGTATAGTATAAAATATGAAAAGAATAATAATTGTCCATGGATGGGGTGGGAGTCCCAATGATAATTGGTTGCCATGGTTGAAGACCAAGCTCGAGGAACTTGGGCATAAGGTCGTCGTTCCAAGCATGCCCGACGCTGATAATCCGGTGATTGAGAAGTGGGTTGGCAAATTAGCAGAAGTTGTTGGCATGCCTGATGCCGAAACTTATTTGATTGGCCACAGTATTGGTTGTCAGACTATTCTGCGCTATCTTGAGACTATTAATACTCGAATTGGTGGAGCAATTTTTGTGGCCGGCTGGTTTAATTTGGAGAATTTGGAGACTAATGGAGAGAGGAGACTTGCTGAGCCATGGCTTAAGACATCAATTGATATCAGTAAGGTAAAATCTGTCCTTCCTAAATCAACTCTTGTTATTTCTTATAATGATGATTATGGGGCCTTCGAAGAAAACAAGCAGAAGTTTAGTGAGTTTGTCACTAAGACTGTTGTCTTGCATCAGGCTGGACATATCGTTGATTTGGTTGTACCTGAGATTCTAATGGAAGCGAAGTCGCTTCTGCAATAATTCAAAATAGACACCCATCTATTTTTGTGTTAGTAATGGAGGTGGAATAAGATAGTTTTTTGTCATAGGAAGTAGGAAAAACAGTTTAAACTAAAGCCCTTTAGGGGGTAGAAAGGAGATTTGCTTTATGATGTCACAATATTTCCAGCGACGGCTTTTTCCTGATCTTAGGGAAATCGCCGAACATTACGGAACCCCTTTTCATATTTATGATGAGTGGGGTATCAGACAGACTTGCCAGAAGATGTCAGAAAATTTAGGCCAAGTCTCGGAGTATCGCAATTTCTTTGCAGTCAAAGCCCTACCTAATCCGTCGATTATGAAGATTATTTTTGATGAAGGTTTTGGTTTTGATTGCTCGAGTATGCCAGAGTTGACTTTGGCTCGAAAAATTGGGGCTCGACCGGGAGACGTTATGTTTACATCGAACAATACTTCGCGAACGGAGTATTCGTGGGCCCAGATGCAGGGTGGTTGCATATTGAACTTGGATGACATCTCGTTTGTCGCCAAAGTGTCAGTAATGCCAGAACTGATTTGTTTTCGTTACAATCCTGGTCCTTTGCGTGACGGCAATGAGATTATTGGGAAACCAGAAGAAGCCAAGTACGGTGTGTGTGATCATCAGATTGTCGAAGCTTACCGATTAGCTCGCGAACGCGGAGCTAAGAGTTTTGGCTTGCACACCATGATCTGTTCTAATCAGCGCGATTATCGCTATATGGTGGAGACGATCAAGATGACTCTTGAGGTTGTTCATCGTCTCAAGAAAGAGTTGAATATCGAGGTTGAATTCGTGAACATTGGTGGGGGTTTTGGTATCCCGTACAAACCCACGGATGAGACTTTTGATCTGGTTGCCTTTACTCTGGAGGCGAAGAAGTTATTCGCTGAATTTCAGCAGTACCATGGTTGGCGTCCGAAGCTCTATACCGAATGTGGTCGTTATGTTACGGGCCCACACGGCGTGCTTGTTACTAAGGTGATTAACAAGATGGAAAAATATCGTCGTTATGTGGGGGTTGATGCCTGTATGTCATCTTTGATGCGTCCGGCTCTCTACGACGCTTATCATCAGATATATGTGCCTGGAGCTGAAGATCAAGCAAAAACTGAAGTAGTGGATGTCGTCGGGTCGCTTTGCGAGAACAATGATAAGCTTGCAAAACAACGGGTATTACCGATAACCAAAGAGAATGATCTTTTGGTTATCGCTAATACCGGAGCCCACGGTATCGCTATGGGTTTCACTTATAATGGACGTCTGCGTCCAAAAGAATTGTTGCTACGAAGTGACTGTTCGGTGGAGCTTATCCGTCGAGAAGAAACTGCAGAAGATTATTTTCGAACTTTGAGTTTTGGTTACAATGTGTTCAAACCATCAGCAAGATCTGCTGACAGAAAGGAATAGTTTATGCCGAGTTCATGGTTACCACCAGGAGGAGAGAATCTCTTCCAAGAAATTAAAAAGGTCTGTCAAGAAGCTGAAGCTTCGGGTCAGACTCTCTATCGTTTGTCCATCGGTCAACCTTTGGGTCCGGCCCTTGAATCGGCGCGTATGAAAGCTGCCGAATACACGCAGAGCAACAAAGAGGGTTGGCATGAGTATCAGGATAATGGTTGCGTGCTTACCCCAGATTTTGCTCAGCGCTTCTCCCAGTTCCACACTAAAGCTGATTTGTCTAAGTATCCTAACCTTAGCTACTTGCCGATTCCTGGTATCAAGCCGATGCTTGGCCTCCTTCCTCTCGCTTGCGGGTTGGGGAAGGATGGGCAAGAGCTCATGGTTGGTTCAATGACCAATCCGGGTTATCCAGTGCCGGAGACGTGGGCTAGATACCTGCGGGTGGCACATTATTCTTTCTGGACTAATCCAGACAATGCTTTTCGCCCGGACTTGGAGCGCGAAGGGAATAATTTCGATGTTGCCCATCTGGTCATGTTCAATTTTCCACATAATCCGAGTGGGCAGATTGCGACGCGCGAGTACTGGCAGAAGGTTTGCGCCTATTGCGCCGAACACGGTATGAGACTCTTCAACGACGGGGCTTATCTTGCTCTTGCTCATGATGAGAATTGTTGTGCCTT
>DAOTDH010000014.1:0-9439 GCA_035453545.1 Minisyncoccota bacterium | reverse complement strand
TTGTTTTTTTTGCTTATTGTTATAATGTCCTTATATGAGAAATTTTAATTCTCGCTCATTTCTTAGTTACTTATTAATTATTAGTATTTTTCTTTTTATTAGTGTCGTCGGTTTTAATTTTGTCGTTAAGGCTGTTGGCTCACCGCGTATTTCTGCTATCTATCTCAGCTCTCCTCTGACAACTTGGCCGGCGGGGGCAGAGAAGGTCATCTCTGTCAGATATTCGGATTTTCCTTCTGTTGGTTCGTCCAATTTACCTAGCGTCACTAGTACTTTTTATGTTTGGCTCTGTAATCCGAAGACGAATGACTGTACTAGATTTGGCTGGCCCCTTGATAACCTAAGATTATCTGGGAGTAGAACTGTTAATATAAAACGAACGATTCCTTCTAATACTTATGATCGGTTGAAAGCCAAAGATAAAACTCTCACTCCCTATTATAATGGCTATCAAGCCAAGTTGAAGATTTGTCCCTCTACTCTAGCGGGCTCGGCTTCTAGCTATGGTTGTCTTTACAGTCCCGTTTTTACGGTTACTGATCCTAAAATTGTTCCGCCGGAAATTACTGTCCCGCCTGAAGAAACGACCATTCCTAGTGTCAGCTCGGCGACCTTCCTTGCCCCAGTTAGCTCTTGGCCAGTAGGAACAGCTAAGACGGTTAAAGTTGCTTACGCAAATTTAGGTGGTAATTTCAAAACTGTCGATATTAGTATGTGCGATCCCTCGACTAATCTCTGTAACATTATCAATACCCCGAACCTTAATCTGTCCGGTAGTAATAATGTTAATATCTCACAGGCTATTGGAATCGATGATTATGATGAGGGTTACCAAGGACAGTTAAAAGTTTGTCCTCATCCTACTGTTGCGGTTCCCAAATCGACAGAAGCTCTTGCCATAAGATGTGCCACTACTACTGTCTTTACTATAACCAAAGAACCAGTCGTTAATTCCGTTGTAATTGAGAATATAAGTTCGGGTTGGCAAGAGAAGACAATAAAGGCGATTAATTTTAATTATATTTCTTTTGATGACATTTACGATTCTGTTAAGGTGAGAATTTGTCATCCAACGGCTATTCCTTCTCGTTGTAAGGATTTACCAGATCCTGTTCTCGGTTTATTAACAGGTAATGGGTCTACTCGTATTGCTGTTACTTTCCCCGCCCTTTCAGAAGCTACCTCTTATCTTAGTAATGGATCTACTAAATTAAAGATTTGCCCCCGTCGTAGTAGTAATGACACAGCTCTTGCTACTGGTTGTGCTTATAGCTCCAATTTCTTAGTAACTGCGACTCCCGTTGTAATTCCTCCGACAATTAGTTCTGTCACCATTAGTGATATCGCTTCAGGTTGGCCGGCTAGCACGAGCAAGGCTGTTAATTTTAGTTATTCAAGTTTCGATAACTCGACAAAATACGTTAAAGCTCGGCTTTGTCACCCATCAGCAACTTCAACTGAGATTAGCAAGTGTTTCGTTTCTTCGCCTGATAGTGCAGATAGTGGAGCCCTCCCTACTTCAGGAACAGGGAGTATCACTAAAGCCATTGGCCCATTGGTTTATGACAGATTAAGCCAAACTCCACCAGACCAAACCCTTACCCCTTATTTCGAAGGCTATACGACGAAATGGAAAGTTTGCCCCACCAACTCCGCTGGTGTCGTTCCTGCTGGAGCCGTCTGTTCTTTTAGCCCCATCTTTTCTGTTACCGATCCCGATATCGATCCCGACACATCTGGCAGTCTACCATCCGGTCAAGGCTGTTTTGTCGACGAGTGCGTTTGTTTCGACGGTATGAGAATGAAATGTGGCAGTCCGATGCAACCTGGGACTGGATGTGAAACTCCCACTAATTGTAATGCTTATCAAGCTTCGCTCCCATCGAAGTTTCTCGCTTCTATCAATTTTGCTGTTGGTAGTATTATCAGTTTATTTATAAGATAAAATATGACCAATCATAAGAGTTTGTTATTTTTGATTTTTTCTGTCTTTATTTCAGTCTTTCTTTTTCCAAATATCTCTTCAGCTAATGATCTTGGAGATTATCTTTATGATAACTGGTTGCAGACTGGGGAGCCTTGTAATGTAGATGTTACAACTTCTGAAGAGGAACCTGGTTCAGATACTAGTTGTTCTCTTTGTGATAATAAAGGAGCTGGTGGAATTATTCTAAAATGGGATCTATCAAAGTCTGGTGGAGATATCTCTGTCCCTCTTTGTAATCTTCACAATTTGAGTGGTGGTCGCAGTTATTATACCAAAGTAAATGCCGTGTTAGTCAACGAGTGGAGTGAGGATACTTTTAATTTAGGTTTAGTTGAACAAGTTGTTTTACCTAGGCCGTCTATAAACACTCGCTATCAAGTTCAGTGTTGCGAAAGAGATACTTCTTATGAATTTGATGACTATATTCCTCGTTGTAAGGATTTTAAGATATTAGCGAAATCAAAAAAGATCTGGGTCGGTAGTTGTGTTGGTTGGGGTAGTTGTCCTAGTGAGTCTAAAGAAGTGATTCTTTCAGAACCAACAGTAATCGGTCGTATCAATAGATCATTTTGGACTATCGTCCAACGAACCCTTAATTTTGGAGCTGATCCTGTCGCTTGTACTCAGAAGGTGGTTGAAAAAGTTTGTTCTGTAACTATCGACACTTTTGGCCCCGGAGGAGAAAGAATTTCTTCTTCAATTGTCGAAGCTTCAGGCGATGCCATCTCGGAAGCTGTCCGGGCTCGACTTAATTATGGGGAAGCGGTTGCTGTTAGAATTGGGTGTATAGTAGGTGGTAAGGCCGTTGAACAAATTCAAAGATTTACTAAGGATATGATTTAAGTATTAACATCCAATTAGGATTATTGCTACTTAGCGGGACGATCTGACTTGACTATTTCATATAGTATGGTATAATTAAAAGAGAGCTTAAAATAACAAAAAAGGAGATTAAGCTATGTTAAAAAAGTTGATCCTTGTTTTTGTCGCCGTTCTAATCTTGGGAGGATGTGCCTCTTCAGGACTGAAGAAGATACGTCCTGTTGGTGACGTTAAACCAATAAGTGTAGAGGGGGTTGCTCGTGAATGTCAGTATATCCTCCCTTATCTTCTGTGATTTTGTTTTCTTCGTTATTTGGCCAACTAATGTCAAGGTGACACCTTGACATTAGTTGGCCATTTTTCATTTAAAATTATCGCATAGTGTGGTAAGATTTTAAGTACTTATGGCTTTAGCTTGGGCGAGACAGAGACAGCTTAATTATATCCTAACGGTTTTGGGCTTCTTTGTGTTGATTGGATTGGTGATATTTTTTATCTATAAACCGGCTCCATCCTGCTTCGACGGTCGCCAAAATCAAGACGAGCAAGGGGTGGATTGTGGGGGAGTTTGCAATTTGGCTTGCGTGGGTCAAATTCGACCACTGAAGATCACTTGGGTCCGACCGCTTAAAGTTAATGATGGTTGGTATGATCTGGTGGCGCGCGTAGAGAATCTTAACGTGACTTTAGGCAATCGCAATTTGCCTTACACTTTTTCTGTCTACGATACCGATAATGTTTTAATCAATACTCGTTCAGGGGCAACTTTTGTTAATCCGAATGATGTCTTCTTAATTTTTGAAAGCCGAGTCGAGACGGGGGAGAGGATTGTTGGCAAGGTTTTTCTCGAGTTCCCAACTTCGACCCCGTGGGAGAGAGTCGAATCCGTTGAGAAAGATATTTATACTGAACGGAGAGAATTCACCAACGAGCCTCGACCCACTCTCCATCTCTCAGTAGGTAATAGCAGTTTGCGATCTTATAATGACATACAGGTTGTTACCGTCTTGTCTGATATTAATAACAATACTTTAGCGGCGAGTAAGACAATTGTTGATAGTTTGGGCCCGAATAGCCGGCAGGAAGTTTATTTCACTTGGCCCCGGCCCTTCTTGATTGAACCCTCTTATATTGATGCTTACTGGCGGGTCAACGCCTTTAATCTCAATCAACCCTAGTTTATGTTTACAGCCTTAGAGAAAATTGGCCGGTTGGAGAATCATCTCGACTGGGTTTTAGTTTTTTCAACCATCCCACTTGTTCTTTTTGGTTTGATCACTATGAACTCTTTTACCGCAGAGAGTTATTACTTTGCTCGACAGATTTCGTGGGTTTGTTTTGCTTATGCTTTATTTTTGGGGGCGAGTTTTATTGATTGGCGTTTCCTTCGCCGAAGTTCTTTTTTGGTCTTTTTCTATTTGGTTATCGCTGCTGTTTTGTCCTCCCTTTTTATTTTTGGCCAGGTGACTAAAGGGGCTCAGAGTTGGCTCTCGTTTGGTGGGTTCTCGCTTCAGCCGGCCGACTTTATGAAGTTGGCTTTAATTCTAATTTTGGCCAAATACTTTTCTAAACGACATATTGAAATTGCTAATATCCGTCATATTATTGTCTCCGGCCTTTATGCTTTTATCCCTTTTGCGGTAATTCTTGTCCAACCGGATTTTGGCTCAGCTTTGATAATTTTCTTGATTTGGTTAGGGATGATTCTTGTCTCTGGCGTGTCTAAAAAACATCTTTTGCTTTTAATTATCGTAGCGGTTATCTCGTCGGTTCTGGCTTGGTCCTTTTTACTTCAACCTTATCAGCAAAAACGTCTCTTAACTTTTATTCACCCGCTGGCTGATGTGCGGGGCGCTGGTTATAACGCTTTCCAATCAACGATTGCTGTTGGTTCGGGGGAGCTTCTGGGGAAGGGGGTGGGCTACGGCACTCAGTCGCGATTGAAGTTCTTGCCCGAGTACCAGACTGATTTTATTTTTGCGGCTTTTGCTGAGGAGTGGGGTTTGGTCGGGGTGTTAATTTTCTTCTTATTGTTTGGGATAATTCTCTGGCGAATAGCAGTCACAGCGCTCGTTGGGGCAACAAATTTTGAGACCTTGTTTGGCTTGGGGTTAATTATAATGTTATTGTCCCATTTTGTTATCCATGTGGGGATGAATATTGGCATTATGCCGGTGACGGGACTCCCGATGCCGTTTGTTAGTTATGGCGGGTCGCATCTCTTGGTCGAGTTCCTCGGCCTCGGTATCTTGATGGGTATGCGCAAATATTCTCTCGCTTTCCACCGCGACGACATCAAGAATGAGTTTATTGGGCCACAGTAAAATTGCCCGAGGCTAGTCCTCGGGCAATTTTAATTATGGTCTAATTATTGTAGAGCCTAATTGTTTTATTAAGCATTTGTTTGAGAGAAAAATTGGTTTGAATTTGGTGTTTTAGATTAGCGCCAGCGAGTTTTCTATATTGAGGCTTCTTGATCATGAAGAGGAGTGACTTTTTTATTTCTTCAATATTTCCCACAGGGACAAGAATTCCTTGTTCGGGGTTAGTGATTATCTCTGGTATGCCACCGACTTCTGAGGCGATCACCGGCAAGCCGGCCAAACCCGCTTCGAGGAGAGAATAGGGGAGAGCCTCGGTGCGAGAAGTGAGGGTGAAGATGTCGAAAGCCTTGAGATAAGAGCGAGCATCTTCGATTCTTCCAGCTAAGAAGATTCTATCTTCCATTCTTTTATCTTTAATCAATTTTTCTAATCTCGCTTTTTCTTCGCCATCACTAATGATAATTAAGTTGAGCGACCAACCAAGCGAATTCCCTAGCAGGGTTCGAACAGTGGAGGCGAAGGCTTCGATCAGGAAGTCCAAACCCTTGTTCTTGTGCAGTTCGGAGATTGTCCCGATCCAAAATTTGCCTGCTCGACCTGAATCCTTGGACTGGTCATGATGATTGGAGAGAATCTCTTTTCGAGCGATAGACCTCTCAAAAAGTTTTACCGGGATAATACCGTTATGGATTGTTGAAACTTTTGCTTTGAGGCCAGGCCAATTAATAATTATTTTTCTTAGACTATCTGAGACGGTAATTATTTCGTGACAGAGGATCATTGATAGCCAATGGCTAAATTTTATTAAAATTTTTTGCCATTCTGGTCGATCTTCATTCGAGGCGAGGCCGTGGACAGTAAAAATAATTTTCTTAACTCCCGCTAGTCGCCCAGCCAGAGCTCCTATCCCGCCAATTTTTGAGCTATTAAGGTGTATGACATCGGGTCTCTCTTTAATTAGAATTTTCCAAATTTGCCAAAGTGAGGAGAGGTCGGCGAAGATGTTGACGTCGCGCTTTAGTGATCCTATTTGTTTCGTCCTAATGCCAGAAGAGGCGAGTTTGGATCTCAGAATTTGGCCTTCGCCGAAGATGACAACAATATCGAAGTCGTTTTTAGGAAGATTTGTCGCTAGGTCATAGACATAACGTTGGGCTCCACCGAAGTTGCCCTTGGTTATAAAATAAAGGATTTTGGTTTTTTTTGCCATAAAAAATACCCTAGCGGTATCTGCTAAATATAGCATAATTCGACTTTTTGGTGTATGCTAAGGCCAATTATGAAGTTTACGTCCAAAAAGGAGACCCTTGTTCTCTTGCTGGGTGATATTGTCCTCTTTTGCGTCGCTTTATGGCTAACGCTTTTGGTGCGTAATGCTGAGCTACCTAGCCTCTATCTTCTTTTCCAGTTGATAAGACCTTTTACTTTTATTTTTGCTATTTGGGTGGTGGTCTTCTACATTGCCGATCTCTATGGCAAACACACTTCTATCTTTAGACGCAAGTTACCAAGGGTAATTTTTAATGCACAAATTGTTAATTCAACAATTGCTATTATTTTTTTCTACTTCATTCCTTATTTTGGGGTTACTCCTAAGACATTACTTTTTGTTGATCTTTTTGTTACTTTCTTCCTGATTTTTATTTGGCGAAGCCTGGTTGTGCCTAAACTCTACATTAATGTCCCCGAGAAAATTTTTTTTGCTTGCTCTGGGCAAGAAGTTGAAGAGATCAAACAGGAGATAAAAGATAATCCTTATTATAATATTACTATTGCCGATGAACGGGAGATAAAGGACATTAAAAATTCTGGTGTTACTTCTATTGTCGTTGATCTCTATGACGAGGATATTGATCAAGCGCTGAAGAATTTTTATAGCATGATTTTCTCTGGTGTTCGTTTTATCTCCCTGTCTAATTTTTATGAAGAACTTTTTGACCGCGAGCCAGTTTTGTCTATCAAAGAGCAATGGTTCTTAGAAAATATCTCTAATCGTCCCAAACCTATTTATGATGGCCTCAAACGTCTTATAGACGTTGCGGTTGCCATCTTCTTTGGCTTAATTTCTCTAATTTTCTATCCCGTTGTCTTTGTTCTTATGAAGCTTGATGATGGGGGCGTTCTTTTCAGTGTTCAAGAGCGAGTAGGTAAGGATAACAAAATGATAAAACTTCTAAAGTTTCGCACGATGTCGAAGGCAAATGATGGGGCTCAGTGGGGTAAGATAGAAAACGAAGTAACGCGTTTAGGCAAATTTTTGCGCAAGACTCGGATAGATGAGTTACCTCAACTGTGGAATCTTTTGTGGGGCGATGTTTCGCTTATCGGTCCGCGTCCAGAGTTTGCCGATCCCGTCGCTCATTACAGCCAAGAGATTCCTTACTATAACATTCGTCATATTATCAAACCTGGTCTCTCAGGCTGGGCGCTCATCCAGCAGGCCGGTGAACCACATCACGGTATTGATATTAGCGAAACAAGGAACAAGTTTGCTTACGATCTGTTTTATATCAAGAATCGTAATTTCTGGCTGGATTTAAGTATTGCTCTTAAGACAATTAAAATCTTATTAATGCGTAAAGGCTAACTTATGATTGTTGATGGCAAAGCTCTAGCGGAGGAGATAAAACAAGACTTGCGAGCCAGAGCTCGAGGGAAGGATTTACACTTGGCAGTTGTTTGGGTGGGGGAGGATCCAGTCTCGGAGCGTTATGTCGAGCGGAAGAAGAAGCTTGGTCTAGATTTAGGAATTGAGGTTGTTGTCTATGAATATCCCTCAACAATTCTTGAAGGAGATTTGATTGAAGAAATAAATAGATTAGTGGCTGATGATAAAATTAACGGGATTATCGTACAGTTGCCATTAGTTGGAGGAATTGATGAGCAAAAAATCCTTGATCTTATCTCACCTGAGAAAGATGTGGATGCCCTTGGTCAGGAGCCGAAAGTTTTGCCTCCGACGGTGGGAGCGATCAAATATATTTTAGAAAAAAATAATGTGTCTCTAGCGGGGAAGAACGTCGTTATTTTGGGTAAGGGTAAGTTAGTTGGCCGACCTGTAGCGATCTGGCTAACCCAAGCGGGGGCGAATGTCGCTGTGATAGATTCTAGAACTTCAGATTCTGAATCTGTTAATCTTTTTAAGACTGCTGATATTATCGTGAGTGGAGTAGGGAAGTCTGATTTGATAACCCCAGATAAAATTAAAGAGGGGGTGATTCTTATCGACGCGGGGACGAGTGAGAGTAGCGGTCAACTTGTTGGTGACGCCAATCCGGCTTGTGCCGATAAATGTTCACTTTTCACACCTGTTCCCGGTGGAGTCGGGCCATTAACTGTTGTGATGTTATTTAAGAATCTGCTAGAATTAAATAAGTGATTTTTAATTCTCTAATTTATTTTTGCGCGGTGATCTTGCCTTGGTTGATCGTTATTGGGCTGATTGTTTATTTTTTGTTTTCTAAGAAAAAAGTGGCCAACTTGCGTTTGCTTGGGCTCTCCTTTTTTAGCGCGATTTTGGCTTGGTTTTTGGCGAGTCTTTTTAAATATAATTTTCCTAGTCTGCGACCGTTCGAAATTTATAATAATCTTGAACCATTATTCGTAACAGGCAAGGGCGACGCTTTCCCGTCTGGTCATGCCACTTTTATGGGAGCGCTCGCTCTCGGTGTTTTCTTGCAAAAAAGGAAATTGGGCTTAATTTTTATTTTGGGCGCGATTCTTGTCGCTCTCGCTCGAGTGTTGGCTCATGTCCATTCGTCGCTTGATGTCATTGTGGGGCTACTTTTTGGGGCTTTGGTGGCAGTTATCGTCTTGGTGATTTATTATAAAAGGTATCCTCGATAAAAGGATCGGGATTGATTTTCCTCGTTATTTTGTTAGAATAGCCCCATATGACTAAAATCCGTTTTTGGGCTATTGCCTTAATTTTGGCCGGTGTTCTCATTGGCTATTTCAATTATTATTCAGAAATTAATCCGCAGTGGGGCTTCTACCGACCTTTTCGCCTCGGTCTAGATTTGTCTGGGGGTAGCCGTCTTATTTATGAGGCCGATGTCTCTAAATTAAATCCGGCTGATGTCGCCGATGCGATGTCTTCTCTGCGTGAGGTTATTGAGCGCCGTGTCAATGTCTTCGGTGTCTCGGAACCGTTGGTTCAGACGGAGAGCTCGGCGATGAGCGGTACCGTGCAAAATCGTCTGATTGTCGAGTTACCGGGAGTGACTGATGTTAAAGAAGCCGCCAAGATGATTTCGGCAACTCCACAACTTGAATTTATGATCGAGGGTGCGACTTCGACTCCTGA
>DAOTDH010000013.1:0-9606 GCA_035453545.1 Minisyncoccota bacterium | reverse complement strand
ATTGCGCGCGATACCGCCGAGAAGTTTAATTATCATTATGGCGAAACTTTTAAATTACCCGAACCCTTGATACTTGAAGGAGTTAAAACAGTGGTCGGACTCGATGGGCAGAAAATGAGCAAGAGTTACGGAAACACTATCCCGCTCTTCGCCGGCGAAGCCGAGATCAAACGCCTCGTTATGACAATCAAAACTGACTCCAAGGGTGTGGAGGAACCAAAGAATCCCGAAGAATGTAATGTCTATGCCTTGCACAAACTCTTCACTCCAGCCGACAAGCTTGCCGAGATTAAGAAGCGCTATGTTGAAGGGGGGATTGGCTACAAGGAGTCTAAAGATATCTTAATTGACAATATGAATAAATACCTCCAGCCTCTCCGCGAGAAGCGAGCCGAAATCGCCAAAAATCCCGACCAGGTTATCCAAATCCTAACCAACGGCGCCAAACTCGCCAAAGAACGCGCCAAACTCAAAATGACTGATGTGCGCGCTAAAGTCGGGATTGATTTGTAACCCCACCTTGTTATAATTAGAAAAATTATGGCCAAAGACACAATCAAAAAAAGAAACCGGCAGGGAATTCTTGCTGAGGATATCAACAGCAAGCTTGGATTGATTCTTGAGGGCCATTCTGCCTTAATCAAAAGATTTGATGAGGTAGACAAAAGATTTGATGAGGTAGATAAAAGATTTGATGAGGTAGACAGCAAATTCGAGACAGTTTTTAATTATTTATCGGCCATGGAGCCCCAAGGTGGCAAAATTGAGAATCTCGATAAAAGAGTGATTATCTTAGAAAAACAGTCAGTTAAGAGTAAATAATTTATCAAAAAATGTATGATGAGTATAGAAAACAATTTTAACCAAGAAACAAAAGAAATTACACAAGAGCAAGTGATCGAGAAAATTATCGCTGATCCAGAAGACAGAGAATTACTGGGGCAATTTATTGACCAACTTCAAGCCAAGGTCGAGGAAGGAGAAACATCTGACCTCGATTTCAATATAGAATTAGCTGGACTGTATGAAGAAATCGCCCAAGATGTTCCAGCTTGGGCAGAATTTGCCGGCCAGAGTTATTATGACGCCGCCACTATTGCCAATCAAGAAGGAAATAAGGCTCTCTACGAAGAACTCCTAGCCAAATCTAGAAAGTTTTCTTTCTAGATTGTGTTTCCAAAATGGTTAATGTTATACTTAAGAAACAATGACTAAAGACACCATAAAGAAAAAAGATCAACTAGGAATTCTGGCGGAAAATATGAACAGCCAGTTTGGGCTAATCATGGAGAGCTTTTCTGTCTTGACTAAGCAGATTAAAGAGGTTGATGAAAGATTAAGTGCTAAGATTGATGGGGTTGACCAGAGATTAAGTGCTAAGATTGATGGGGTTGACCAGAGATTAAGTGCTAAGATTGATAATTTCCAAACCGAAACCAATAGTAAATTCGAGACGATTTTTAGTTATCTCTCAACGACAGATTCTCACCCCAAAAGAATTGAGGGGCTCGAGAAGCGAATGGTGACAGCAGAAAAACAATTGACCAAGATTAAATAAGTGTTACTATATAGATAAGTTCTTGAGCCGATTAACAACCGGAAAGAAACTCAGGACAAAAGTTACAAATCAGGGTGGCACCGCGGTATCATCCCGTTCGACGGGAAAATCCGCCCCTGGGACAAGAAGTCCTTGGGGTGTTTTCTTTACCCTTCGGAACTTTAGTGAAATAGGGTAGTTAAAAATTATTTATTAACAAAAAAACATGATAAACAGAATAAAAATAAGTGAACTAGGTCAGCATATAGGTAAGGAGGTAAGTATTGCCGGGTCCGTCGACGTGCGTCGTGACCATGGCAAATTAATCTTCATTGATTTGCGCGACGTCTCGAGCAAGGTGCAGATGGTTGTCTTGCCGAGTTACGAAACAGCCCAAGAAATCGCGCAAAAATTGCGTCCCGAGTGGGTACTAAGGGTAACCGGTGTCGTCAATCAACGTCCCGAAAAAATGGTAAAAGCAGACCAAGAAAACGGCGACATTGAGCTAGAGGTTAAGGAGATTGAGATCCTAGGCGAAGCCAAGGAATTACCCTTCGATAAAGACGCTGAATTGAACTTAGATACCTATCTAGACTATCTACCCCTAACTCTGCGTGGAGAGCGCCCTCGGGCCATTTTTCGCGTTCAGGCGCAGATTATCAAGGCTTTCCGAGACTTCTATACTCAAGAAGGCTTCACTGAATTCGAAGCTCCCAAACTAATTGGAGATGACGCCGAAGGGGGAGCCAACTCCTTCGATATTGAGTATTTTGGCCACACGGCCCACTTAGCTCAGAGTCCTCAACTCTACAAGCAGATTATGGTTGGCGTTTTCGAGCGAGTCTTTGCTACTGGCAATGTCTACCGCGCCGAGAAACATAGCACTACCCGCCACATCAATGAATACACCAGTCTTGATATTGAGATGGGTTACATTACTGACCATACCGACGTGATGAATATGGAGAACAAAATGATGAAATATATTATGGAAGAACTGAAGAAGAACTGTCAGAAAGAATTCGCTCTTCTTAATTCGACTATTCCCGAAGTACCAGAGAAAATACCGTCATTAAAATTAAGAGAAGCTCAAGAAATTATTAAAGCTGAGACCGGCGAAGATTGTACCAACGAACCAGACCTCGAACCACAACACGAACGTTGGCTATGCGAATATGCTAAGAAAAAATATAATTCTGATTTTATCTTTATCACTCATTTCCCGGTAACAAAGAGACCGTTCTATACTTACGAAGATGAGGCGGACCCTGGCTTTACTAAAGGGGCGGATCTACTCTTCCGTGGAATAGAAATTACCACCCTTGCTCAACGTATCCATGATTATGATACTCTAATTGCCTCGATGGAAAAGAAAAATCTCGACCCAGAGAAATTTAGTTATTATCTCCAAGCCTTCAAGTATGGTTTACCTCCACATGGTGGTTTTGGCCTTGGCTTAGAACGCCTAACAGCTAAATTGCTCGGAATTGATAATGTTAAAGAAGCCACTCTCTTCCCGCGTGATCTAAATCGCATTGATAATTTGCTCTCACAATAAGCATCGGTTAAAATTAACTAAATGTCAGAAAATTTCCAAGTTAAAGTTGGTGAGTTTGAAGGCCCTTTGGACTTGCTCTTAAACTTGATCGAAAAAAGAAAACTTCATATCTCGCAAGTGTCGCTCGCTCAAGTGGCCGATGATTATATCGGCTATCTTAAGACCGAGGAGGGGGGACAATCAATGGGGGCTATGGCCAACTTTATTATGGTCGCTTCAACTTTAATGCTGATTAAGTCACTGGCTCTTTTGCCTGGACTACAGATTAACGAAGAGGAGAAGAACGATATCTCTAACCTTGAAGATCGGCTTAAACAATTACAGAGAATCAGAGAGCTGAGTTTGTATGTGAAAGAGAAATTCGGAGAGAGGATAATTTTCCTACCCACCAGACCTTTGGGCGGCCTCTCAAGGTCTGGTGGGAAAAAGATAGTTGTTTTTTCTCCGACTCAAGAAATCACTATCCCGAATCTAGTAAACGCTATTAAAGATTTACTCAAGAACCTTCCTAAGCCCGAAATAATCCCGGAGAAAATAATCAAGAAAGTTATCAGCTTAGAGGAGGTTATTAGTGATTTAGCCAACCGCGTGAGTCGCGCCATGAAGATGTCTTTCAATGACTTTGTGAATGGCCTGCCTACGCAGGCAGGTAAAGCCGAGAAAGTAAACATTATCGTGAGCTTTTTGGGCATGCTCGAATTAGTAAAACAGGGGGCAATTGAGATCGAGCAAAAAGCTCATTTTGCTGACATCAATATGGAAACTAAGACAGTTGGAATTCCGAGATATTAAGGGTATAATAAGAATATGGATCTAGCTGCGAAAATCGAAGCTGTTTTATTTTATCGCGCCGAACCAGTAAAAAAAGTTGATCTGGCCAAGTTGTTAGGTGTTGGCTCCGAAGAACTCGAGAAAGCGATAAATAACCTAAAGGAGCGCTTACTAGGACAAGGCCTAATCTTACTTGAACTCAAGGAAGAGATTGAGTTAGGGACAGCACCTGAGGCTTCCTCCCTAATCGAACAAATTGCCAAAGAAGAATTAGCTCGCGAATTAGGCAAGGCAGCCCTAGAAACTCTTACTTTAATAATTTATCAAGGTCCCATTAGTCGTCCCGAGATCGACCAAGTAAGGGGAGTTAATTCTAGTTTTATCCTACGCAACTTAATGGTCCGTGGACTTGTCGAGAGGACAACTGATGGGAAAGATTCTCGTCGCTTTCTCTACCAGCCAACCCTAGAACTTCTCCGACATCTAGGAATAGAGAAAATTGAGGATCTACCAGAATACGAAGACATTCAACAAGAGATCAATAACTTTTTAGAAGGTAATAAAGATGATAATGGAACAAACACCGAATAAAAACCGACAACACAAAGAGGTTATAACAATTATTATTCTTTCTCTCATTTTTATGGGGAGTGGCTTTTTCTTATCTCGACAGAACGACCCTCTCCAATTGGCCACAAGTCTAAATTTAAATGATTCAGACCAAGTAGAGAAAGCGATTAACGCCGAGCAGGAACGTATCGCCAGAGCCAAAAGAAGATTTCTCTCCAATATCAATTTAGAGGCGAAGGCTTATATTGTCTATAACCCCGAAACAGGAGAAATTATCACCAGCTCTAACGAGAACAAAGTTCTTCCTCTCGCCTCCTTAACAAAAGTTATGACTGTCCTAGCCACCAGCGAGAAACTCCCGCCCGAAGCAAATGTCACGATCCGTGAAGACATCGGACAAAACAGTAGTGGCTTCTTTGGTGGTGAGCGCTGGCAAATGGCCAATCTCCGAGCCCTGACCTTAGTTAGTTCTTCTAACGAAGGGGCTAAGGCTCTAGCCGAGGCGATAACCGATTCTGAAAACCTAGTCCTCTTAATGAACAAGAAAGCCCAAGATTTAAACTTGAGTTCTCTCCAATTTAGTAACCCAACCGGTCTCGATGACGGACCGCTCCCTGGTGGACAAGGCTCCGCTCTCGAAATAGCCAAGCTCTTCACTTATGTTATCAAGAATAAACCAGAAATTTTCGAACCAACTCGCGAAGCAATAATCGTCGAACGAAGTATTGACGGCCTAAACCATGTGGCTGTCAACACCAACACTATCGTTAATCAAATCCCTGGCCTAATGGCCTCTAAGACCGGCTACACCGATCTGGCCGGTGGCAACCTCGCGGTTATTGCCAATATTGGGTTACATCGACCACTCGTCTTCGTTGTCCTAGGTTCAAGTAAGGATGGCCGTTTCTCTGACACCAAAAAGTTGACCAACGCCACTCTCAATTATTACGCTTATATTAATAAATAATTTTTTCTAAACATGCTCTACCTAAGCCTGATAAAAGTTTTCTTAATCTCGACGAGTGCCTTCTTCATCGGGATAGCCATAACCCCCATTCTTACCCATTGGCTTTACCACAAAAAAATGTGGAAGAAAAAATCTGGCAAGATAGCTCCTGATGGGAGTGAGACACCAATCTTCAATGAGCTTCATAAAGACAAGGAAGTGGGGACGCCACGCATGGGCGGAGTAGTTATCTGGGGTAGTGTCCTTCTAACCGCTCTTCTCTTCTGGCTTCTCAATCTTATTTGGCCAGACTCTAGTAAATTTAATTTTATCAGTCGCAACCAAACTTGGTTGCCCCTTTTTACTCTACTGGTTGGTTCTCTGGTTGGTCTTGTCGATGACTGGATGCAAATAAAAGCCGAGACCGATGTTAAGAATGCTGGGCTACCATTCTCTCGTCGATTAATTATCGTTATAATTCTTGGTCTCATTGGAGGTTACTGGTTCTACTTCAAATTAGGAATGATAGCAATCTCCATCCCGTTCTTCGGCAGTCTTATCCTTGGTCCATTAATTATCCCACTATTCATCTTAGTAATGATTGCACTCTTTTCCAGTGGCGTTATTGATGGCCTCGATGGTCTCTCGGGTGGGATTATGGCCATTATTTTTGCTTCTTACACTGGGATAGCCTTCTTCCAAAGTCAATTCGACTTGGCTGCTTTTTGTGGTGCTGTCACCGGCGGTCTCCTGGCTTTTCTTTGGTTTAATATACCGCCAGCTCGTTTCTATATGTCGGAGACGGGAATCCTTGGTCTAACGACAGCCCTAACGGTCGTCGTCTTCCTTACCGATTCCGTTGCCACTCTACCCATTATTGCCTTACCCCTCGTTGCAACAGTTCTCTCTGTGATGATTCAACTTGCTTCGAAGAAGCTTCGCCACGGCAAAAAAGTTTTCAAAGTCGCTCCTCTTCATCATCATTTCGAAGCAATTGGCTGGCCCGCCTACAAGGTTGTTATGCGTTATTGGGTTATTGGTATTATCTTTGCCGTTATTGGTTTGATAATTACCCTAGTCGGGGGTTTTAAATAAAAATTAAAACAAAAAAATAGTGAGAACCAAAAAACCAGACCATATCCTTTTTATTCTGACTCTTGTCTTGGTTATTGTTGGTTTTGCCATTTTTGCCTCAGCGGCTCTCGGACAAGTAGGCAAGGATAGTGCCAGTTTTATCACTATCGCCCTAAAACAGCTAGCAATTCTTCTTGCCGGTTTAGTTATAATGCTCGGTATTGCCAACCTTCCTTATCAACCGCTTAAGAAGTGGTCTCCTTTTCTCTTCCTAGGAGGAATAATTCTATCATCAGCCGTTTTTATCCCAGGATTAGGCTTTATGTATAACGGGGCAACTCGTTGGCTCGACCTAGGCTTCCTTACTATCCAGCCAGCAGAAATCCTAAAATTAACTTTTATTATTTTCCTCGCCGCCTGGGCTAGCGCTCGCAAAGAAAAAATAAGAGATCTACCTGAGGGCTTGATCCCTTTTATCCTTTTTCTTGGCCTCGTTGTAGTAATCATGTTCTTCCAGAAAGATACCGGAACACTTATGGTGATGCTCGCCGGAGCGATTAGTGTCTTTATTGCCGCCGGAGGAAGAATTGTCCACCTGTTTATTCTTGGTCTAATTGGAATCATCGCTTTTGGAGCATTGGTTATCGTTCGTCCTCATGTCCGAGACCGCCTTGTTACTTTCCTAAACCCAAGCCATGATGAGCAAGGCTCCTCTTACCAAATCAACCAATCTCTCATTGCGATCGGATCAGGAGGTTTAGTCGGAAGAGGCTTTGGGCAAAGTATCCAAAAATTCAACTTCCTGCCTGAGCCAATTGGAGATTCTATCTTTGCCGTTGCGGGAGAAGAATTCGGCTTACTCGGTTCAAGCATCTTAATATTACTTTTCTTGACTTTTGCTCTCTATGGTTACCTTCTCGCCAACAAAGAAAAGGATAGTTTTTGTCGGCTCCTAATCGTCGGCTTGGTTACTCTAATTTCAGCTCAAGCTTTTATCAATATTGGAGCCATGCTTGGTCTCTTGCCTCTGACCGGCGTGCCTTTACCCTTTGTCAGCCATGGTGGTACAGCCCTCCTCTTTGCTTTAATCGAAGTCGGTATTATACTTAGCATATCGCGCCATCACAGCGCGAAGGTTTAATATTTTTAAAAATTGTATAACTTATGAAGATTTTATTTACAGGTGGAGGTAGTGGGGGGCACTTTTACCCAATTATCGCTATCGCTCAAGAAATACGACGTCTAGCAACTGAGGAAAAATTAGTTCAACCTAGTCTCTACTTCATGTCAGACGGGCCGTACAACGAACGAGTCCTTTTCGAAAATGAGATAAAGTTTATTAAAGTTAACGCTGGCAAATTAAGACGGGATTATTCATCTGCAAGTTTAATAAAAAATTTTCTAGACCTTTTTAAAACTCTGCTCGGTTCGATCCAAGCCCTCTTTAAAGTTTTTAGTCTCTACCCTGATATCGTTGTCGGTAAGGGTGGTTACGCTAGTTTCCCTACGTTACTGGCTTCACGAATTCTGCGTATTCCAGTTTTAATCCACGAGTCTGATTCTCACCCTGGCCTCGTTACTCGCTGGGCCGGCAAATTCGCTATTCGAGTCGCTTTGTCTTACCCCGAAGCCGCCAAATATTTCCCAGCCGAGAAAGTCGCCGTCACCGGCAACCCCTTACGCCAAGAAATCCTCACCCCTACCAAAAGCGGGGCACACGAATATCTTCGCTTAGACAAGAACTTACCCGTTATCTTTATCATCGGTGGCTCACAAGGAGCTAGTAAAATAAACGAAATTATTGTTGATATCCTCCCCAAAATTATCGAAAAGTATCAATTCATTCACCAAGTGGGTAAAAACAATTTTACCGATTTATCAAAACGCGCCAAGTTTATTCTCAAAGGTAATCCTTTTGCTGATCATTACAAAATCTTCGATTATCTCGATGCGACGGCAATGCGTATGACCGCCGGAGTCGCTTCTTTGGTTATCACCCGTGCTGGTTCATCCCTCTTTGAAATCGCTAATTGGGGCATACCTTCGATTGTCATCCCTATCCCCGAGGAAATCAGTCACGATCAGCGCACCAACGCCTTCACCTATGCTAGAAGTGGCGGAGCAGTGGTCATTGAAGAGAAGAATCTAACAGCTTCAGTCCTCCTCTTCGAAATAGATAAAATAATGACTGACGATAAAATGCGTGAAGACATGATCAAGGGAGCTAAACAATTCGCTCGCCCCGAAGCCGCCACCACTATTGCCCAAGAAATTTTAAGAATATCATTAAGTCATGACTAAAGAAATTATTACCAGATTTGCCCCTAGCCCAACTGGGAACTTCCATATTGGTGGGGCTAGGACTGCTTTATTTATATATTTATTTACCAAACAAAACAACGGCAAATATATTCTACGGATAGAAGACACAGACAAAGAAAGATCCAAGTCAGAATATGAAGAAGACATTTTAGATAGTCTTAAGTGGCTAGATTTAGAACATGACGAACTTATACGCCAATCAGAAAACATTGACTACCACAGAGATTGTTTAAAAAAATTAATTGAGAATAATAAAGCCTACATCTCCCAAGAGGAGGTAAAAAAAGAAGGGGATAGAGAAGAGGTTATTCGCTTCCGTAACCCAAACAAGAAAGTTACTTTTATCGACCTTATCCACGGTGAGATAGTCTTCGACACAACAGATCTAGGTGACTTTATTATTGCCAAAGATCTTGATACCCCCATCTTCCACCTCGCTAATGTGGCTGATGATATTAAGAGTGGGGTCACTCATATTATCCGGGGAGAAGAACATATTTCCAATACTCCAAGACAAATCTTAATTTTTGAAGCATTAGGAGCTCCGACAATACCAACCTACGCTCACATCCCCTTAATTCTTGATAGCGATCGCGCCAAGCTCTCTAAACGCAAACATGGTGCCTATGTCTGGATTAGCGAATATCGAAAAAAAGGGTATCTCCCCGAGGCCCTGAATAATTATCTCGCCCTCCTTGGTTGGTCACCACAAGCCACCAACAATAATGAGCAGGGGACTGACGACGAAATCCTCTTCCGAGAAGAATTATTAAAACGTTTTGACATAAAAAAAGTCCAAAGAAAAGGTGCTATCTTTGATTTAGAAAA
>DAOTDH010000012.1:0-9702 GCA_035453545.1 Minisyncoccota bacterium | reverse complement strand
CAATCATCTCTGACAGGTCACCTAGTCTTCTCAACCCTCCACACCAACAATGCCCAAGGAGCTATTCCTCGCTTGATTGACCTCAACCTCAACCCCAAGATTATTACCTCCGCACTTACTCTCTCTATTGCTCAACGTCTCTTACGTAAACTCTGCCCGGTTTGCAAGAAAGAGAGAGATCCAGAACCATGGGAGAAAGAACTTATTGATAATGTCTTAGCAAGTATTAAGAAAAAACGCCCAGAGCTTGTTCCCGATTCCTGGACAAAGATATATACCAATGTCGGTTGTGACAAATGCCACAATACTGGATTCAAAGGGCGCCAAGGTATCTTCGAAGCCATTGTGATGGATGATGCTGTCGCTAAGGCTACCATTGAGAACCCGAACGAGAAAGAGATAAAAATTGCCGCTATACCGCAAAAAATCTTGGACATGCGCCAAGATGGAGTACTAAAAGTCATAAAAGGAGAAACAACAATAGAAGAAATGGGGAGGGTAATTGACCTCTATGAAGAGATAATTTAGCACCGAGTGTTCCTTGATAATCAAGAGTACAAATCTCTAAACAATCGCTTTTGTCATGCAACTAAAGTTAGAAAAATAATCCAGGATAATTTTCGTCTGATCCACTGCTAGGGTGGGAACCAAAATGTCCTATCAAATAAATCCGTTAGGTCAATAAATTGGCCTAGATTGTTTAGAGATTTGTAAGCTGGATTATCTGGTCCTTATGTTAGCACAAAACAAATTTTATGTCAAGTATAGAAAATGAGGCTTTTTTAGACCGTTCCCTCCGTCCAATTGTCTGGGATGAGTATGTTGGGCAAAAGAGTATAAAAGATAACCTAAAAATTCTCCTCCAAGCCGCCCAAGAGCGAGAACATCCGCCCGAGCATCTCCTTTTTTATGGTCCGCCAGGCCTCGGTAAGACCACTTTAGCTCACTTAATAGCTAAAGAGATGAACGCTCAAATCAAAATTACTTCCGGCCCAGCCATTGAGAAGGTTGGTGATTTAGCATCTATCCTTACTAACCTCTCACCGGGTGATATCCTCTTTATCGACGAGGTCCACCGGCTAAACAAGATGATTGAGGAAGTCCTCTACCCAGCCATGGAGTCAGGGGTGCTCAATATCATTATCGGCAAGGGGCCAGGAGCACGAGTGATTCAAATAGACTTACCCCCCTTTACTCTTCTCGCCGCCACTACTCGTATTGCTCTTCTCTCCTCCCCTCTCAGATCTCGCTTCTCGGGAGGGACCTACCGCTTAGAATTCTACACCGAAGCAGAAATTACCCAGATTATTAAACGATCCGCCGGCATCTTAGGTATCGAGATTGATGAAGAAGGAGCAACCGAAATCGCTCGTCGCTCCCGCTTTACCCCTCGTATCGCCAACCATCTACTCAAGCGTTGTCGCGACTACGGCCAAATTACCAAAAAAAGATTAGATAAAAAAACAGTCAAAGAAGCGCTCGAACTTCAAGGGATTGATGAGATGGGCCTAACCGACCCCGACCGCCAGATCCTTGATGTCATCATCTCCAAATTCAACGGCGGGCCGGTCGGCGTGGGCACTATCGCCACCGCTATTTCTGAAGAAGATGCGACGATCGAAGATGTCTACGAACCATATCTTATCCAAATCGGCTTCCTCGAGCGCACCCCACGCGGCCGCATGGCAACTCAAAGAGCTTACGAACACATGGGTTTCGATTATCCTCTCAACAAACAAGAAAAACTTATCTAATAAAATTTAGACAAAAAGAAAACCGCCCTCCAACGGTTTTTCGTTGGTGGGCGGCATTAAGGTACTAAAGAATTCTTAACTCTTCTTTTTGCACAAGACGCAAGTTCCACGCCCTGCACGAGCAAAAAACTGATGGGTACCGAGTGTTAAACTACCGAGCGTTTCCCAGAAAACAGTGACTGCCTCGTGATAAGTCTTGTATCCTCTGTGTCCAAAGAAAGCAAGGGATCGGCGTGCTTCTTCAGGTGAATCCGTTTCCGAAAACTTACAACTTCCTAAAGACATAACACCGCGATACTTATGAACAATATGTCCATACCTATCGCCAAAAGCGATCGCCTCCTCTAAGGATGTATGCTCGAGACCGAGTTCTTCCATTTGTTTCTCAACATCAAGGACTTCGGTCCACTTTCCGAATCTCAGAACGGAAAATTCTACGCGGTCGTGACCATCACTAGGTTCAACCGAATAGTTTTGGATAATGGAGCTACACATCAATCCGTACTTCTCCATCCGCTCATCAAAGGTTTTGCTATTATCGATATCAACAAACCCTTTGAAAACTACCCTCGTCTTAGATGAGACACTTTTCACGACCTCCTGCAACATTTTGGAGTCTTCGCCTAACAGCATCAAGACATCTTCCTCATCTCCACCGTCCTGTTTGACCGCATCGACTAAAGCCTTCACGATCTTTTCAGCATCATCAGCCAAACCACATCTTGGCTTAGGTAAAAGACAATCATACAAGTTCTCTTTCAGAGCTTTTTGGTTGTTTACCCATCCTTCTGCAATCATCTGATCTACCTGTTCGGGTCTTGGAGCTTGGCGCAATAGCGCCGTCTGGAATTCAATGTACCATCCTGGAAAAGCTGAGCTACTCATAGTAGCCTCCTTTCTTTGTTTTTGCCCTTCTGACTGATCTGCCCAACATGGTCAGATTTTCAGAAAGACTACTCTACTTTTAATTATATCATATTGCAATGATTTGTCAATGGTTGGTCTGGCAGGTCAAGATAAAATCTGCTATCTTAAGACTATGTCTGGACATAATAAATGGTCACAAATTAAGAATAAGAAAGGAGTGACGGATGCTAAGCGGAGCAAGTTATTCTCAATGTTGGTTCGAATGATTACCATGGAAGCTAAGAAAGCAGGGGGTAATAAAGAAGCGCCCAGTCTCAAGTCGGCCATTGTCCGCGCCAAAGAGGCCAACATGCCTCTTGATAATATAGAGCGAGCCATTCAGAAAGGCTTTGGTGGTGGAGCTGAGAACTTCGAGGAAGTCACTTATGAAGCTTACGGTCCAGCCGGTGTCGCTCTAATTATTACCGGAGTTACAGACAACAAAAACCGTACTACTCCAGAAATTAAGCATATTCTCTCAAATCACGGTGGGAGTTTAGGGGCTCAAGGCTCCACCATGTGGGCTTTTGCCAAAAATGAAGAGGGAGATTTTGTCCCCCAAACCCCTCTCCCTCTCTCTGAAGAAGACCAAGAAAAACTCAATAACTTAGTAGAAGAAATCGAAGGACACGAAGATATTAAGAATATTTATCACAATGCTGATATTAGGAATTGATCCTGGCTATGATCGCCTAGGCGTCGCCTTAATAAAAAAAGAGAAGGGTAAAGAGGAATTAGTTTATTCTGACTGTTTTCTCTCTTCCAAGAAAGACACTTTAGGAGAGAGACTTTTAATGGTGGGTGATAAATTAGAAAAAGTAATCAAAGATTATAAACCAGACAGTGTTGCGACTGAGAAATTATATTTTACAGTCAATCAGAAGACAGCGATGGCGGTCGCTGAGGCTCGTGGGGTTATTTCTTATCTATCAGCCAAATACAAAATTCCCCTCTTCGAGTATACCCCACCAGAAATCAAACTAACGGTTACAGGTTATGGTAATGCTAACAAAAAACAGGTTACCGAGATGGTCCCTCGTCTGATTAATATGACAAAAGAGGTAAAATATGATGACGAATATGATGCCGTTGCCATTGCTTTAACTCATCTCGCTATTCACCCCAACCGAGGTGAAAAACTTATCCCCAAACTATAGCTTAAACAGTTGCAAAAATTTATCTATATGGTAAAAAGTAGTGGTTAAATTATTATAAGAATAATTTCTTTTAAAAATGCCAGATGATATTTTGGACGACACAGACGTTGTCGATCCAGTTGATTCAGAAGATGATCTAGTTGGGGAAGATGATTCTCTTCTAGATGACGATTCTCTAGATGATCCTCTAGATGACGACTTACTAGACGAAGAAGATCTCTAGAAAACAAGGAAGAAAAATAAAAAAATAAACGCTCTCATTAGCCGAGAGTGTTTATTTTTTGTCAAGATATGGTAAGATTAGAAAATGTCTAAACGCAAAAAAGTGACTAATTTAATATTCCGTGGAATACTGCTTATTGGAGCCGTATTTTTGCTAATGAGTAGTTTTTCAGCCATTTGGGCGATCACTCTTCCCGTCCCCGATTTTGAGACCTTTTTCACCAAGCAAATTGCCGAACAATCGATGAAAATATATGACCGCACCGGCGAAATCCTCCTTTACGATGTTAAAGGGGTACGTCGGACACCGGTGATTTTTGGAACTATTCCCCAAGTTATGAAGGATGCCACTTTAGCTATTGAGGATGATGGTTTCTATGAACACAAGGGAATTCAACCTTCTTCTATTGCCAGAGCTTTCTTGGTTAATCTGGTCTCTGGTGGAGTCCAACAAGGTGGTTCAACTATTACTCAACAGGTAGTAAAGAATTCTCTTCTGACTCGCGACAAGACAATCACCCGTAAAATTAAGGAGGTTATCCTTTCTATTAAATTAGAGAAGAATATGACCAAAGATGAGATTCTTAATGTCTATCTCAATCAATCTCCTTATGGTGGTAATATTTATGGCGTTCAAGAAGCAGCGAGAGCTTACTTCCATAAAAATATTGAAAATATTACCTTAGCTGAAGCTGCTTATCTCGCCTCTCTTCCCCAAGCACCTAACTACTACTCACCTTATGGTGCCAATAAAAATAAATTAGAACAAAGAAAGAATATTGTCTTAGATAGAATGCTAGAAGTCGGATTTATCACTAAAGATGATTTTAATAAAGCCAAAAAAGAGAGGGTTATTTTTTATGAAAAAATCAACCAAGGTATTAAGGCTCCCCATTTCTCTTTCTGGATTAAAGACTTGTTAGCCGAACGTTACGGTTTAGATAATATCGAGAACAATAGTTTTAAAGTTATTACAACAATCAACTGGGATTTACAGCAAAAAGTTGAAGAACTGGCTAAAAAGTATGGGGAAGAAAATGAAACTAAGTTCAAGGCCACTAATAATAGTATTGTGGTTATTGATCCTAAGACAGGCCAAATTCTCGCTTTCGCTGGTTCGCGCGACTACTTTAATGAGGCAATTCAAGGAAGCTTTAATGTGGCAACAGCTTATCGCCAGCCGGGTTCCTCTTTCAAACCATTCGTTTATGCCGCTGCTTTCAATAAAGGTTATAACGATCAAACAATTCTCTTTGATTTAAGGACAGAGTTTAACACAAATTGTAGTCCTGATAGCAAACCACTCACCTCGGGGGCTAGTTGCTATTCACCAGTTAACTATGACGGAAAATATCTTGGTCCAATCACTCTGAGAGAGGCTCTTGCTCAATCCCGAAATATTCCAGCTGTTAAACTTCTCTATCTTGTAGGGATCAATGAAGCTTTAGATCTAGCCAAAAAAATGGGTATTACCAGCCTAACCAATAAAAGTCGTTATGGTTTAACCTTGGTGCTTGGTGGTGGCGAAGTGTCTCTCTTAGAAATGACTGGGGCTTATGGGATTTTTGCTAATGACGGAATTAAAAACACAACCACTGGTGTTCTTAAAATAGAAGGTCCTAATAATGAGGTCTTAGAAGAATATAAAAACAAGAGTGAGGAGATTTTACCAGCAAACACAGCAAGACTTATTAGCGATATCTTATCTGACGATAATGCCAGAATTCCCGCTTATGGGGCTCAATCACCTCTTTGGTTTAGTAATAGACAAGTGGCAGTAAAAACAGGGACAACGAATGATTATCGAGATGCTTGGGTTATTGGCTATACCCCTAATATTGTTGTCGGAACTTGGGCTGGTAATAGTGATAATACTTCAATGGAGAAGAAAGTGGCTGGTTATATCTTAACTCCTCTCTGGCATGCAGTAATGCAAGAATGCCTCAATATTACCCCAGATGAGAAATTTGTCCCACCAGCAATCAATTATACTGGTCTCAAGCCTATTCTAAGGGGTTATTGGCAAGGCGGAGAAACTCAAAATATCAATGGTCAAGAAATACTTAATATTAATGTTCATTCTATCCTTTATTGGGTTGATAAAAATAACCCCCTAGGACCAACTCCCTCTAACCCCAACAGAGACCCCCAGTTTAATCTCTGGGAATATCCGGTTCAAAAATGGTTAACAACAAAAACACAAAAAAATGGTGGCCAAATGGTTGTTAGCTTACCAGACACAAATTATTTAAGACTTCTTGAACAAATTAGTATTTTATCACCAGCAAATGACAGTAATTATCCTTTAGAAGATAACATAAAGATTTCTCTTGTTCTTCCTCGCGATTTATCTATTCGTCAAGTTGATTATTTTATTGACGATAATAAACTTATCTCACGAAATATTTCTCCTTTTGAAGTATACTTCAATCCAGAGGAATCTGTTTTAATTAAAGGAGAGCATGAAATAAAAGCTGTAATCTACGACCAGGTTGGTAATAATGTCACCAAAACTGTTAAATTCACCTTAGGTCAGTAATATTTATCTTCTCTTCTTTAAAATCAGCTAATATTTTTTCTTTATGAAGAAAAATTAGAAGTTTTTCTTTTGGCTTAAGCTTAAAACAACCAACCCCATCGCGAATATTAATATTACTCTTATTTAATTTTAGATTTGTTGTTTTATTAATAATCGCCAGAATTTCATCAATTAATAATTGGCTATTATTTAACTTCTGACTATAAATTTTAAGTAGATCTTTGAAAGTATCCATCCTATTTATTAATAGGCATTACAAGATAACTAAAGGAATTATCATTAATCCCTTCTATCATTAGAGGACGATTAGCTTCTGTAAAACGAAGATTAATTGTTTGTTCAGAAAAAGAACCCAAACAATCAATAAGATATTTAGCATTAAAGCTGATTATTAATGGTTCACCTTTTATTTTAATAACTAAAGATGATTTATTCTCCCCTATTTCTTGGTTATAAGACGATAATTCTAGAGTATTAGAATCCGGTTTAATAATTAGATCAATTTGATTAAAACGATCAGAAAAAACAGTTGCCAACTTAAGTAACCCAACGAAGTCTTCTTTTTTAATATTTATTTCAGTATTAAATTTTGTCGGAATAATTTGCTTATAATCAGGGTAATTACCATCAATTACTCTTAAGGTAAAATAGAGATTATCTGTTTGGATAGCTAATTGGTTATTATTATAACTAACAATAATCTGACTAGAGTCTAAACTGCTTAAAACCCTAATAAGTTCATTGATATTTTTAAAAGGAATAATAATATTAATATTATTATTTAGATTAGGTATAATTATTTTTTTCTCCGCTAAACGAAAGGAGTCAGTAGCTACAAAAACTAATTCTTGTTGATTATTATAAAGATAAACACTGGATATTTCTGGTTTTATATCGGAAACAGCTGAAGCAAAAACAACAGATTGTAGACCAACCATAAAGTCGTTGGCCTTAATCTCAAAACCACCTTCTTGATTAATTTTAGGAATAATAGGAAAATCTTCAGCGGTAAGACTTTTTATTATAGTCTGACTAGATTCAGTACCCAGTTTAAGGTTACCATTATCTAATTCAAGTGTTATTTTTTCTTCTTTTTTTAAATTATTAAGATAATTTAAAAGAATATTAGCATTTACCGCAACTAGGCCACTTTTCTCAATTTTAGCGGGTATTTCTAATTCAAGTCCAACTTCTAGATTAGTCGATCTTATAATAAGATTTTTATTTTTTGTCTCTAATAAAATAGTACTAAGAATAGGGAGAGTTAGATTATGACCACTAATCTTCTCTGCTAAGTTTATAGCTTCTTTTAATTTATCTTTCACACATTCTAATTTCATAGTTTTAATATTTATATTTTTAATTAAAAAAGAATTTATTATAGTTATAATTGGGGATATGGGGAAAACTCAAAATGTCTTTATTTGGTAAGGTTTTTTAAATCTCTTTTAATTTATTAATTGTTAATTATTTGGGTTTATTTTTTAAGTAAAGTTTTATTTAAAAAAAATTCTCTGTTTATCCCATTTTTATTATATTTTTATCAACAATCTTTTCCCCAAACTATTCACAATCTTAATTATTATTACTATACAGAAGCGATCTTATTTGCTCTAATTCTTGGTTTAATAAAGAGTTAGTCTTTATATCATTTTTTATTTTCTCATAAGCGTGGATAACGGTGGTATGGTCTCTCCCCCCTAATTTTTGCCCAATATAAGGGTAAGATGTATTGAAGTCTTCTCTTAAGATATACATAATAATTTGTCGGGGTTTTACCACTTCTTTTCGGCGAGTTTTCTCGTAAAGAACTTTTTCTTCGATATTATAGTAATTAGCCACAACACCCAAAACGTCTTTAATTGAAATCGTCTTTTGGGGTTTGATGTTGTTTTTTATTATTCCTTTAACCTCTTGAAGGGTTATCTCTTTGTTTTTAGCCTGTGATTGACAAATAATAGAGTTTAGGGAACCTTCTAACTCCCTAATACTATCTTGGATAACAGAAGCGAGATACTCAAGAACTTCATCAGGAACCTTAATCTCTAAGGTTTTATTTTTGTTTCTTAAGATGGCTAGACGAGATTCATAATCAGGTTTGGCAATATCAATAATAATCCCCCCTTCGAAACGGGAACGCAATCTTTCTTCTAGATTAGGGATAAATTTAGGCGGTTTATCAGAAGAAAAGATAATTTGCTTATTGTTATCGTAGTAATGGTTAAATAAATGAAATAATTCTTCTTGGGAGTGCTCTTTGTTAGAGAAAAATTGAACATCATCAATAATTAAGAGATCGTATTTGCGGAACTTCTCTTTGAAGCTATTCCCCCTATTGTTTTGGATATTATTAATAAGTTCAACAATAAAATTCTCTGAACTAATGTAATAAACAGATTTGTCGGGGTTATTCTTTTTTATTTGATTACCCACTGCTTGTAGAAGGTGGGTTTTGCCAAGACCAGTCCCACCATAGATAAATAAAGGGTTATGGACAGTTCCTGGGTTCTTAATGACTGCCTGACCGGCAGCATAAGCCACATCATTAAAAGATCCAACAATAAAAGTACTGAAGTCATACTTGGGATTAAGATTACTCTCTTTGTTGATATAGAGATCCTTTAAGCCTAGATCGTTACTTAATAACTCACCTTTTTGAGTATTAATCTTTGCCTTGTTTTTTGTATTACTTTCATCGGAACGGCTTATTATATACTCAATAGACCTAACCCCGTCCTCCATCTCTCGGAGAGCCTTAAGAATAAACTTGTGATATTTGTTGGCTAACCAGTCGCGAACAAAGGCGTTGGGGACAGCTAACTGGATAACACCATCCTCATTCTTAATAATGTGAGTATTTTTAAACCAAGTGCCAAAATTAGCTTTAGAAATAGATAACTCGATCTCGTTTAGAGCATTTTCCCAGAGTTTCTTGTTGTCTAAAATACTCTCCATAAATAATTTCTTATTAGTTTTATTATAGTGCTTGTGGAAAAACAAGCAATCTTACCTAGATTGTTTATATGTGGTGGATTACCTGTGGATTAACTGACCCGGTTGATTTTATTGTATTTCCTGCTATACTAGTCCCATGTCTTTTACGTATAAGCCAAAAAAGAAAAAA
>DAOTDH010000011.1:0-9758 GCA_035453545.1 Minisyncoccota bacterium | reverse complement strand
TAGAACAGCCCCGTCCTAAGGGGTAGATGTCAGTTCGATTCTGGCCGAGGGGACAGATTAGAGCTCTAAAAGAGATTTAAGTTGCTTCTCGTCAAAACCAATCATTACTTCGTCGTCGCCAATGACAATGACCGGGACACCCATTTGGCCGCTTCTCTCGATCATTTCCTGACGCTTCTCAACATTTGTCATCACGTCGAATTCTTCGAAGGGAACGTTATTGCCGACCAAAAAATCTTTGGCCATATGACAATAGTGACAAGTAGGAGATGTATAAATTTGGACTTTTTTCATATTAATTATTATAGCAAATCTGTCAAAAATTGGCTAATAGCGTCTTGGGGGCTAGCTTCATTACGCCAAATCTTGCCACATTTTAGACATCTCTGAGTTACGATATATTTCCCCTTCTCCAACTCGATACCGATCGGCTCCATCAGACCACCACAATCAGCATCACGATCACCCGGAAAGACATCTACGTGTTTACTCCAGAGACAAGACGGACAATGATTAGTAAAGCCATTACCAAGAACCTTGACCCCGCAATTCTCGCAAGCAAAGTCCTCTTTTTTTCTTTGGAATTTCTGGGTCATTGATTTTATTACTACTTTCCTACTATAATATAAAAACAAGCTAAACAAAAGCGGGTATGGTTTAGTGGTAGAATGGTTGCTTCCCAAGCAACAGACGGGAGTTCGATTCTCCCTACCCGCACTAGAATATTTGCCACCAACGACGAACTTCTGTTGTTGTGGCTGTAGTTGTAGCTTCTTCTCTCTCAACGATATTCACGACTTTCTCACCCGGCTTAACAACTGAGAAATTCGTCCGAATTTCCTCCTCTAACCCTCTCGGTGTCCCTAATTTAGATATCCTAACTTCTAACATCCTTTTTCTCTCTTCTAATTGGGTCAGACGCTCGTCGGACGAAGCAAGATTGGCGTTGGCTATCTCATTCTTCTGCCAAAGGCGCCAAACTGCCCGCACCATAACAACAAAAGAAAATAACAAAACTAAAATAATTAAGAACTCATAAGCAACCTTGTACCTATTCTTATTTCCTTGAAAAATACTTTTTTTCATTATACAATCTACCTAATTATTATATTATGTTTTTCGGCACTAGACAAAAAAAGGTTCTGCGCGTCATCTCAGCCGTAGTTGGGGTCGTCGTGATTTTGGGTATGATCCTCCTTTATCTTCCAATCTTCTGGCGTTAACCAACCTTCATCATTTTTAAGAACACTTCATGGGGAACATTTACTGTACCTCGGGCTTGCATTTTCTTCTTACCTTTTTTCTGTTTCTCGCGCAATTTCATCTTCCTGGTAATATCACCACCATAGAGATAACCAGTGACATCCTTCTTCATCGCTGAGATTGAGCGTGAGGCAATAATTCGACCTAAGCCAGATACCTGTATTTTAATAATAATCATCTGACGAGGAAGTAACTCCTTAAGTTTATCGGCCATTTCTTCAGCCTCTCTTTCCGCTCGACGAATCGGCACAATTCGTGAGAAGGCGGCTTCTATCTCTTCATTTAACAAAACATCAAGTCTGGTCACCTCGGCTAAACGTTCGTCAATAATCTCATATGAGAGAGAAGCGAAACCAGCTGTCACACTCTTAATCTCATCGAAAAAGTGACGCATCAATTCACGCAAGGGCATCTCCATTTTAACCACAGTACGATCATCACCAAAACTATCGGTAGCCAAAATATTGGCCTCGTGTTCGTAAGCTAGTGGGATGACCTGGCCAAGATAGTCATGAGGAGTAATAATCTGCACCGCCACCCATGGTTCTAAAATTTCTTTATCTTTAGTCTCAGTGGGAAAAAGATGAGGGGAATAAATTGTTTCCATTTTACCAGTCTTTTTATCGAGGACCTTATAACTAATAGTTGGGGTGGCAATAATAAGGGTCAAATGAAATTCCCGCTTCAAGCGTTCGGTAATAATCTCTAAATGAAGCATTCCCAAGAAACCAACTCGAAACCCTCGACCTAAGGCTCCCGAATACTCTTCTTCGAAAGAAAGGGAAGCATCTTGCAAGTTTAATCGCTCCAGAGACTGCTTAAGCAAATTGAAGTCATCCTGACCCTCTGGATAGAGCGAGGCCCAGACAACTGGTCTTGGCGAAGAATAGCCAGGAACAGCCGGAAGGGGAGCAGAAACTCTGGTTAGGGTATCCCCAACTTTAGCTTGCCCACGTTCCTTAATGCCTGTCACAACATACCCAATCTCCCCCACATTAAGTTCCCCCACCGCTTTTTTCTGAGGAGAAAAAATGCCCACTTCTTGCACAATAAATTTTTCACCGGCGCCAATAAAAAGTAATTGATCATTCTTCTTAATCGTTCCGTCTAAAATACGAGTATAGACAATAATCCCGCGGTGAGTAGAATATTCGAAATCAAAAACAATCGCCCTCATTGCCCCGGCTACCGGAGGGAAGTCCAACTTCTGGGCTCCTCGAAGTTGGACTTCGCCTCCGGTGACCGGCGCGGGAATTTTGGCGATAATAACCTCTAACAATTTCTCGACACCCTCACCAGTCTTACCGGAGACAGCTAAAATATCACTTCGCTCACAACCCAGAAGTTCGATAATCTCATCTTCAGTTTCTATCACCCGAGCCGAAGGTAAGTCAATCTTATTAAGAACGGGAATAATTACTAAATTTTGCTCCTGAGCCATAGCCAAGACCGTCAAAGTCTGTGCCTGTACACCCTGAGTAGAGTCGACGAGTAAAACGACCCCTTCAACAGCCTTAAGAGCTCGTGAGACCTCATAGGAGAAATCGATATGACCCGGAGTATCAATTAGGTTAAGCTCGTAATCTTGAAGGTTCCGAGGTCCGTCCTCAAGTGAGCCTGCCTGCCATGCCTGCGCATGCAGAGCAGGCAGGCCCGAGGTCGGACCTCGGTAGTTTAGCCTAACCGGTTGCATCTTAATCGTAATTCCCCGCTCTCGCTCTAACTCCATCATATCCAAAAGTTGCTCCTTCATCTGGCGTTTAGGAACAGTCCCCGTCACTTCTAAAAGACGATCAGAGAGGGTACTCTTCCCGTGATCAATATGAGCAATAATACTAAAATTTCGGATATTCTTTCTATCCATATCCTTATATACTAGCGTAATTTAAGACTTTTGACTATTGCGAAGTATTTGGGTCAGAAGCTTTACTTTTAACAAACTCTTCGCGCCAATTTTTAACCACCCAGATGGCGGCTTCTTTTTTTACCTCTTCCAGATCGGGGATGCTCCTTTGCAAGAAGCTAGAGATCTCTTCATCTTCAACTAGAGTTTCTAATTCTTCTTTTTCCGCATCATCAAGACGATCGAGAATAATTGAATTCAACTGACTGATTATCTTCTCCTCCAAATCACTAATAATCGCCTCTCGCTCAAAAGAGGTTAAATCACTAATTCCTAAGCTCTCAACAATCTCCGATTTTAAATTTTCATCAATAATTTGCGACATAATTTTACTTAGACGAAAGACAAGCTTCAGCCAACAATTCGGAAGAATGAGATCTAAAGAAATTTTCTAATTTCATCTTTAATTCTTCTCCTTTTTGCTCTTGAGCGAAATTTATCTGTTCCATAATTAATTTTCGTAAATTGATAATAACTTGATTATAACTCGACCTGCTCAGGAATTAAAGCTTGACCACGCCAGAATTTATGGCGAATTGCTCGACTAATCTCAAGGAGTTCTTGACACCCCATTATCCAAAGGGCCAAGACGTTAATCAGGAGGCCTCCGAAACCCGCCACTAAACCTTGGGCGAAAATCCCTGCCAAAGTTTGCAAATTAAAATAATGGCTAAGATAATTAAGCAAAAGATAAGTGGTTACCCCACCCAAAACCGCCGAAGCTAACTCTTCGCCCGCCGAAAAGACGATAGGCCAAACTTTAAACCGAAAATCCCAAACAAAGAAAAATCCCAATAAGAAGCAATTGATAATTGAGCCGACAGAGTAGGCTAACGGCAACATCAAGACGACCGCCCCGGGCAAGTCGCGCACCCGCAATAAGTTCTCCCAGAGCAAACGCCAAGTCTCATTATTCTCGAATAACCAACTAAAGATTAGAGACAAAATGATAATTAAACTGGAAGAAAAAATATTGGCCACCAACGGTTTCGCAGTCTGGCTGGCCGCATAATACCCGCGGACAAAAAGCAAAACTAAACTCTGAGTTAAAACAGACAAAGAAAACAAGGCCAAACAAGCAGCCGTTAGTCTTGTCGCTGTCCAATCGAAGTTACCCGACCCCAAAATAACCCGAACAATTTGTGCCCGAAGAACAATAAAAATTACTGAGGCAGGAATAGACCAAAAGACAATGTGACGAGAAGCGGCCATAATCTGATTGATAAATTTATCTAAGTGGCCTCGAGCAAAATATTTAGAGAGCGTTGGAAAAGCGGCCACCGAATAACTCACGCCCACAATCGAAAGAGGTACAGACTGAAGATTCAAAGAAAAGTTAAAAATCGCAATAGTTCCCTTACCGAGATAAGAAGCAATGGCAATAAGAACAATTATAACTAATTGATTACTCGACAAAGTAAGGGTTCGAGGCCAAGAGATGAGAATCATCTTCTTGATCAAATTCCAGTTAGTCTTAATTTGCGTTATCGACCAGCTCGGCCAAAAACCAATTTTAATTAAAGTTGGTAACTGAATCGCTAAATGTAACAAGGCTCCGACAATAACCCCCCAAGCAAGACCCCGCAAACCAAAAAGGGGGACAAAGAAAATGATGCCAAAAATTATTCCGAGATTATAAAGAACCGGACTAAGAGAAAAAACCAAGAATTTACGGTAAGCTTGAGTCACGCTCCCCAAGAGATTGGACAGGCCAAGCAAAAAAGGTGAGAGTAAGAGAATCCGAGCAAGGCCAACAAGCTCGATCTGAGCGTCTGTTTGGAAGCCAGGAGTCAACCAAGGGGCCAAATACGGGATAACTAGATAAGTAACAACACTAACAATAACCATGACAATAGTGAAGAGGCTAAAAACGGCGGAGAGAAAATTACGAGCTGATTCTTCCTCCCCTTTCTCTAAACGTTCGATAAGAAAAGGAATAAGAATCGCCACCGAAACAAAAGAGGCAATTGTCGTATAGAGAAGGTCAGGCAGACGAAAAGCACTATAATAAATATCTAGAGAAGAACTCGCCCCAAAGGTCGCAGCTAGTAGACGATCTCGAATTAAAGCCAGAAATTGCGAAAGAAGCATTGATCCAGCTAAGAGTAAGGCCGCCTCATGTAGACCGTCAAACTCTCTATTAAGCAAACGCAGGAGTCCCTTGACCATGTTTTATCTTTCGGTGCTAGTGGCCGTTTCTTCCTTTTCTTCGACAGGAGCTCTCCCCTCTTTTAGATCAGTGATCAATTGTTTTATCTCTTCATTATCTGGATTAAAGAGAGAAATATCTTCGAATTGCTGTAAAGCTCCTTTCTTGTCACCTATCTCACGCAAACTAAGTCCTAGGAAATATTTAGCATTAGCAAAATTAGGGACCAGACTAACGGCTCGACCAAGAGCCAAAATCGCTTGATCATAAAGATCGTTCTTATACTTAAGATAACCCAATTGGAAATATAGACTAGCATCAGCATATTGGGGGTAAACAGAGAGAAATTCTTCTAAACGACGAGCAGCGACATCAGAATTACCTTCCTGGACATCAATCTGTGACAGAAGCAAAACGGCCTGAGGGTAATTGCTCTTAACCGCCAAAGATTGATTGACATAATCCTTAGCCTTAGAAATATTTTTCTTGTTGATCTCCAAGCTAGCAAAATAATCGAGCAGGATCGATGGGTTGGTTGGATTAAGTTCTTTGGCCTTAGAAAAAGCTTCTTGGCTTCGTTCATAAGAGCCTTCAATTCCTAAGGGAACGAGAGCTTGATAAACTCGACCGAGAGCCAGCCAATTTAGATAATTAAGCGGATTAAGCTGGGTAGCGGTCTGGGCATCTTTAATAGCTAAATCAGATTGCGACAAGAAACGTAAACGAAGCTCCTCCTTGGGCAGGGTGTTGTCGGAGAGAAGCCTCCCGGCCAAAGCCACATCTAATTCTGACAAATTACGATAATAGAGATCTTGCCGACTAAGACTATTGGCCCAATTAATTTGCCCCCGAGCCTTCTCAAGATCTCCTTCAAGAGCAATAATATTCTGGCCTTTTTGATAAGCATAAACAGAAACATATTTCTGGGCGACAAGATAACCAACAACAATCGAACCAATAATCAAGATAACAAAGAGAAGAATGGAAGCAAAAGACAATCGAGGATCTTCAGTTAGAGAGACTTCGGCGTTCTTAATTATTTTAGTATCAGTCAAAATGGCAACAAACATACCCGTGACCAAAAAGGCTAGCCCTAGGAGGCCATTATCCGGAACATAAATAATCGTAAAGATCCACAGATATAAAGAACCAAGAAAAGCTAAGATCAACAGGGCTCGAGTACTCTTATCTTGCTTGGTTGTAAAGATGAACCTAATGCCATAATAAATAATAGCAACAAAGAACAGCACCCAAGCAATTAAACCGAGAAGTCCGGTGCTGATCAATTGCGAGGGGATAAAACCGACACCGAAACGAAAATCAGCATTCCAAAATTGAGTCTGGTTAATTAGAGGTGGCTTATATTTAACCCACTCACCAGAGAAGCGGTTAGGACCGGCACCTAAAATAGGATCATGCGAAAAAGTTTGCTTAGTAACCTGCCAAGTACCAAGTATTGATGGCTTAACCTCCATGACAGGCACACCGATGCTATCCCTAAAGACAGAGATATTCTTCCCTAATTTATTATTACCCCCCAGAGTAATGAACAAGAGGGCAATAATGATAACTAAAAACGAGGGCAGGAAAACCTTCTGAACTCGCCCGCCAAATTTATGGGAATCTTTCTCTAAATCCATACCCCAGAAAGATATCTTGTAGACAAAGATAATTAAGCTCGCTACTCCAACCACAACCCAAACGGGTAGATAATTTATAAAACTAAGGACAATAAGAGCTAAAACAAAACAGGCAATGATAAAACCACGAAAGATGGGCATGTTCTTAAGAGAAAAGAATTCAATCATAACCAGAGCCGAGAGTAAGATAAAACCAGCATAAACTCCAAAATCATACCACTTACCAAGAACACTAGTTGATAGATTATTGAAAAACGGAGCAATGAGAGGTTGTAAGGAACCAAACCAACTTACCCGCAAGACGAAGATAGCCAAAAATTCGGCAATAAAAAGAATTAAAGCCACCACAAAAATACCGATATAAACACTGAGAAAACGCTTCCGCGACTGAAAATAGACACCAATTAAAAAAACAAGAATCGCCATGGTGAGGAGCGAGAGGGTGGTATCAATCTCAAAACCTAAGCCGGAAAAGGAATTCCAAAAAGCACCAGAAAAAACGGCTGAGAGAGTTGAAGTGGCCGCAACTAAAAATCCTCCGGCGACAATATAATTACGCGGGAGAATAAGTTGGCCTTGCTGAAGTCGACCCAATAACCACAAAACAAAAGCAATAAAAGCGATACCCGCGATTAGAAGTCTTTTACTTATCTCAATCGAAAAACCTAACCAGGGTAGATTAAAGATTGGTAAGAGGATAACGCCCACAGAAAGTACACCTAAAGCGACATTATCAAAAGTCCAGAAAGAACTTTTTTTTGCTTCATGTTCCATAATTTGTTATATAATTAAGATATTAGCTTTTGGCAATTAATATGGTTATTATATAATAGAAAAGAAGCTAAGCAAAGTTATAGATTATGGAAAAAGGTTATGTCACAATAAAATCAGCTAGCGAAATTATCGGGGTCTCGATAGAGACTCTGCGTAATTGGGACAAAACTGGCAAATTGAAATCTAAACGTAACCCCAACAACGGCTATCGCCTTTATAATATCTCCCAAATTCAAAAGTTAGTCTCCGATAAAAAAATAAAACCCGCCAAGAAGCCCAACCGGGCCAAATTGTCGGATTAACAAAAAAACCAAGTTAAAACTTGGTTTTTTTGTTAACTGGCCAGCGATAAGCCGAATTCTGTCGTGGGCAGTCATTTATCTAAAATCAACATTACTGCTGATCTCAAGCGGCACTTCCTGCTTCGCATAAAGCTACGCAGGACACGGCCTTGCACTCAGATAAGGATTTAGCACGTTTCAGCCGGACTTAACCGGGTCGTTTCTGTTCGCACCTCGTGGATTACTCCAGACGGGCATTACCCGCTACCCTGCTCTCCGCCGAGGCGGAGGAGTGTTCGGACTTTCCTCCCCGTATCTTGCAACACGGAGCAACTGCCTACTGGCCAGCTTTTATTATTATAACATAAAAACAAGAAGAATACAAAGACATTATTTTTTCTCTTCACTCACTACCACATCCACCTCGCAAGTTCCAGACGAACAAGCCAACTCCTTAGAGCCTTGAGTGCTATCCTCATGCTCATAGAGAACAATCTTAGAGAAGTCTAAATCAGGGAAATTCTTCTTGAGCTCCTCATAACGAGCCTTAGTTATCTCCTCATAAGGAGCTAATTTATAAACATGGTTAGAACGAGGTAAGAAAGACAGACCGCCAATAATATCCCAATTCTTATAGAGCCAATTCGCTGCCTCGACCCATTCATCTTCGCCAATCGAGATCGTGACCGAGGGATTGTGCTCAGTATAATTCTCTTTAACCATCTTCCAGTATTCGAGCTGATCAAGAGCAGTCTGGTCATTCTTATAAATAGAGTTCTCGGGCGCTTTAACCGGAAATTCTAAGACATAGGTGTTGGCATTATCCATCGATTGACCCACCTCTGGGTAATAAGGACAACCTTGGTCCTTCATCATCTTGAAGAGGGCATCGGTGGCCGAGACTCGAATCCGACGGATATAATATTGCGCATGGCGCGGATGCATACCAGAAGCCGAGTCGACAAGTTGCGAGACAGTACCAGAAGGCTTGACACAGGTCACCGCTGTCGCTCGATTGATGCCGAAACGTTTGGCATATTCTTTATTAATTCTCACAGCCTCATCTTTAATTTTGGTCATAACTTCTGGATCGCGAACGGTTTTGCAATCCCATTGGCCAGTAATGGATACTCCCAACAAAGCCTCCTCTTCACAATTTTCTTTACATTCTTCAGACAGATAAGGGAAATTGGTCAAGCTGGCCTGATAAGTACCGAGGATAGAAGCTAGACGGGCCTTAGCCAATAGATCGGCCTCCGTATCACCAGCCCGGGCCACGATCTCGGTTAAATTACAAAATTGTTTAGACTTCAGAACGATCTCTCCGCAAGGATTCATACCACAAGTTGGAGCATCTTTTTCAAATTTCTCCCAACGACGCTTCGGTAACTGCTTTTGCAGAGAACCACGGTTGAAGATCCCCCGTTCGCCCGACCCACTCTTCATCAGGGCAATCCACTCAGTAAGGAACTCAGTACTACTTGGCTTTTCATTATAGACAGCCGAATTATTGGCCAGACTGCGTTGCGGTTCGGTCATATAAAATTGACCTTCTTTAGAGTGACGTATCTCTTGATCATCAAGATCAGAGAGAGAAATCATGGCGGTACGGCGGACACCCCCCGAGACGACTACCTCACCAATCTTGCAAATAATATCATGAAGGTCAATATTGCGAAGACGCTTACCTTGGCGAGACAAAACTTTAGCTCGCGTGAAGTTCATCAGAGAGACAAGGGGCTCAGGAC